>JABHNK010000050.1 GCA_018694295.1 Waddliaceae bacterium | reverse complement strand
GGGCTAAGGTTTGACATTGCCACGCCTTCTTTTCCTATGATATCTTTGTCGTATGCTGAGGCGCAGTATCCTTCTTGATCATCGTCGTGGTAGATGCTATCGCCTGGTTTTGCCTTCTTGATACGGTTGAGGGCTAGTTTTACTATAATGATGAGCCCTGCTATCGTCGCTGCTATTATGGCGAAGAGGTGTATCATCGAATCGCTTTTCGTTGCGACGTATATTATATTTGAGAAGAGAAGCACTCCTCCTGTCAGCCCCATTATCCCTCCGGGGAGGTAGAACTCGAAATATATCAGCAATAGTCCTGCTAGTAGTATTAGTATTGTTCCTATTATCATTCTTTTTTCTCCTGTACGATGAGTCTGCTACCTTCTATTGCCGTAACTATAACCGAAGTTCCTTTTTTTATAAAGTCTCCTTGTCCCATAGCGTCATATATTTCGCCTTCGACGGTTATTTTCCCTGCTGGACGCAGTGTTGCTGCTACTATTCCTATAGCTCCTACTGGTGGCAGTTCTTCTGGTGTCAGCCCTGCTACGAATCCTTCTTCGTGTGTTTCTTCTCCTTGTAGTACTAATCTATTTAGTACTTTGAACTTCGGCATGACGTATTTGCTGAGGGTAGCGATGGCGACGCATCCTACCACGAAGGTCCCGCATAGCCAGACGAATCTTTGTAATACTGCCTGTCCTGCGGCGTTTAGTGTTTGCGAGTCGAAGTCGAACGTTATCGACCTAAGCCCTGGAAGCATAAGGCTTAGGATTCCTGCAGTACATAGTAATATCCCTATTATCCCTGCGAACCCGAATCCTGGGATGACGAAGATCTCCAGAGCGATGAATACTGCTCCTGTTATCAGGAAGATAATTTCCAGCCAGTTTGTTGCTTCTAGCGAGTAGCTTGAGAGTGCTATAAAGAATAGGCATGTTATTGCTGCGAGCCCTGGGAATCCGAACCCTGGCGTTCTAAATTCCGTGTAGAATCCTAACATAAGTCCGAGGAACAGCAGTGAAGATACTATAGGGCTTGCTAGTAGGGCGAAGAATTTCCCTTTCCAGTCCATTTCGTATGTGTTGACGACGAGGTTTTCTGGTGTATTGGAGAAGTATGGATGTGTAAATATTGGTGATTTATCTTTGTGCCACTTCCCATCGTCTTTTTCTTGTGGCGTTATTGGTTCGCGTTTTTGTGGCATCACCATCATATCGGCAACGCCATAACCCATAAGCTCTGTAGCGTCAAGGGTTAAGAGTTTACCTTCAGCGCTGATGATTTCGTCTCGTTTTTTCCCTGTTGTACGCATTTGTTCTACGGTATCGAGTTTTATTATGATACCGTCTCTTATTACGATGATGGCGTCTTTATCAACCATAGCTTCTGCTAATAGTGCGTTACGTCCGAAGAATCTTGCTCTATTGGCAAAGTCTGCGCGTAGCGCGGAGTTAACTTTCTCTGGCGCTGATGTCATACCACCCTCTCCACCGGCGAAGACGGGCTCTGCTGCTCCCATTGCGGCATCTTTTGCTATAACGACGAAGCGGCAAGAATATGCTAGCATAGCCCCTGCTGATATCGCCCAGTTGTTAACGAAAGCGACTATTGGTATGTCGTATTGTGTGTCGAAATCTTTAAGGGCGTCGGAGATTTTCTGTGCAGCGAAGACCTCTCCTCCTGGGGTGTTGAGTTCTAGTATTATGAATGCGGGTTTAACTTCTTTGTAGTAATCGAGTGCTGTCCTCACATATATCCATGTCGACTGGTTGATTCCGGCCTTCATATCGTCGATGACGATACGTCCTACGGTATTCTGTCCTTCGTCGTTGTAGGTGATGTGTTCGCCGAGGGCTTTCATCACATCCTTTTCGGTGCGTGTCAGTGGTGTCGTGACAAAAGCTTCGTCAGCGGCGATGACTAAGCTATTAGCAAAGATAGCGGTGAAGATACAAAGGCACCATATTATTCGTGATTTCATTATCTACTCCGTTTTTATAATGCGTATAGCATACGGGATTGACAATGTCAATCTTTAATAGCGGATAGGAAAGGAGTAGGATTTTACCACGGAGGGCGCATTTTTCAATGATCAATGATCAATGATCAATGATTTTACTATACGCTATAAACCCCCAGCCCCCGTTTTTGAGCTGCGGCAGTGGGCTAACATGCGTTGATACTTGAGTTTAAATTCTCTCTAAGAATATCATGATATGTTCTTTTTAATATAAGGTATATTTATATGAAGCATCGTTATATATTTTTTATTTTACTATCGGCAGCAATTTTCCTTATTGGCAGCTGGCTGCTTCCTGCCACGCGCGAAATTTGGGATGGGATTGACATTGCTGTTTTCGAGTATTTAAACGGCAGTCTTTCTGGGGATATATCGTGGTGGAATAAGATGTGGTTTCTGCTAAACACGCATACCGCCAAATTTTTTATTGCCATATCGATGAATCTTTTTTATTTGTACTATCTTTTTTTTGGAAAACGGCGTGATTTTTTGTATCGCATGTCACAGCTTTTAGCGCTCACAATATTCGTAGGGCTTGCTACCGTCATTGGAAAGCTTTTAATACAGTGGGGTCTAGAGTATCATCGTCAGAGTCCTACGGCGGTACTTTCTGGGGCAATACGCCTTACAGAATTATTCCCTGGGCATCGTATCAGAGACTTTTCGGCGAACAGCTTCCCTGGAGACAATGCCGCTGTATTATTTTCGTGGCTGGGAATAGTATGGTTTATTGGACGCTGGCGTTATGGCGTCCCTGCTACGATGTTAGCGGTTTTTCTCGCCCTTCCTAGGCTTTTCAGCGGAGCGCATTGGCTTTCAGACGTCATTGTCGGCGGAGGTGCGCTTTCGTTAGTAACGCTAGCGATGCTTTTCGGGACAAAAGCTCATGATGTTATTAGCGAATCATTCTATAGCGTCGTTTTGC
The DNA here is from genome assembly GCA_018694295.1 of Waddliaceae bacterium. Lineage (NCBI taxonomy): Bacteria > Pseudomonadati > Chlamydiota > Chlamydiia > Parachlamydiales > Waddliaceae > Waddliaceae bacterium. The sequence goes on along the minus strand of JABHNK010000050.1, from coordinate 23,280 downwards.
TAGCGAAAAAGTTCGGAATTCGGAGTTCGGAGTAGGATTTTTCACCACAGAGCCACAGAGGACACAGAGAAAGAAAAAAAGAATATGGCTGGGGGATTTCCCCCAGACCCCCTTTTTCGTTGAACATTGAACAATGAATAAACCCGGACACGGCAGTGTCCCCTCTCGCCGTTGTCGCAAAAGTAAGATTATATCTTTACGCTTGCTATAATAAAAACAAAGAAAAAAAGTACAATCCTCGACAATGGCGACAGCTGTGCGTCCGCTGCGCGCGCTCTGCGCGGTGGACGCTCTCTGTGCGCTCTGTGGCTCTGTGGTGAAAAATCGGCATTCGGAGTTCGGATCAATGAGTTATTAGCTATCTTGAGTATGTGAAGACGCGTTGTATTCGTGGTCCTAGGCATGTTATGAGCTCGTATGGTATAGAACCTCCCGAATATGCGAGGTCTTCTACTGGGAATGTATTTCCATATTCATCTTCGCCGAAGATTAACACGCTATCGCCGACTGTTACGTTATCGATATTAGTGACATCTAGCATCATAAAATCCATACATATTGCTCCGACGAAAGGGGCTTTCTGTCCGCGCACGAGGGCATAGCCTTTACCGCTATATCGTCGATGTATACCGTCGAAATACCCTAGCGGTATTACTGCTATTCTTTCTTCCTTGTGTTGTACTGTATAGCTACCTCCATAGCTTACTGTTTCACCTTTGTAGCATGTCTGTATCCGTGCTATTTTCGATGTCAGTGACAATGATAATTTAAGCGTTATCTTGTCCTTACATGCCTCTGAAGGATACATTCCATATGCGGCGAGTCCTATACGCACCATATTGGTATGTGTCGTATCGAATCGTATCGCTGCGCTGGAGTTTGCTGAATGAATCCATGCTGGAGTTATTCCTTTATCTGAGCACTTCTTTATTATTTTTTTAAAGGCTTTTGTTTGATGGATTGTTTCTTCGTCTCTGGAAGTGTCGTCGGCAAAAGCGTAGTGTGTCATCAACCCTTCCAATTTAAGGTTTTCTGCGTCGTCGATAGCTTCTGCGAGTGTTATAGCATCTTCTGCTCTACATCCGAACCTGCTCATGCCGGTATCGATGTTAAGATGAACTTTCATTGTTTTATTTTTTTTCTTAGCGGCGCTATTAAGAGCGTGTATTGTTTCGATATCGCTGATACCGCTTTCGAATTCCCATTCTATTATTTTACTGACATCATATTGTGCGACATTTATCACGAAAACATTTGCTGTGACGCCACCTTTTCTTAGCATTATCCCTTCATCGGCGAATGCTACTCCTACGATATCGATATTATTTTTCTGCAGGAATCGTGTTAAGATGGTATTCTCGGTGCCATATCCCATAGCTTTAACCATCATCATAATCCGCATATCTTTAGGTAGCCCACTTCTGATATTTTCGATATTATCTTTTATATTTCCTAGATCTACTTTCAGAGTATTATCAGCGAACATTTTTGCGATGTTTTTTCTTACGTCGACGACATCGATTTTTTTGTGTCCTTTTATTACTACTATATCATTTTGTTTTGTAAGACCTTCCAAGGCGTTAAAGGCATCTCCCTGTGTCGCAAAAGCTTCTACAGCAGTCTTTGGAGAGCATTTTTTTACATTTTCGATTAATAGTGTGAAGTCTTTATCGCCAACGACGAAGAGCCTGTCAACGTTCGCATCGGCAATAGCTTTTCCCAGTAATTTACCTTCTACTATTGTGTTGTTATCGTTTTGTCTCATACCTCCGAAGACGAAGATCTTTTTTCCTCCTGCTGGTGTGTCATCAAAATATGTCAATGCCAGTTGCATTGAAAGCACGTCGGAGCCATACGGTTCATTGATGACAGTAGTTCCTGAGGATGTTTTCCATATTTCTGCCTGCATAACTTCTGGGGAGTATTTTTTTAGGACTTTGCATATTTTCTTTGTTGGAACGCCGAGGAGCCACGCTGCTTTACTGGCTATATTTACTATATCGAGGAAAAACTTATAATGCCCTGTGACGCACCCTCGGAACGATGTTCCGTCTGGGAAGACCATCTGGTATTTCATCACAGGCTCGTGTTTTTTTGTAAGCATTATTGCATGAGGAAGGTTTCCGTCGGCAACGTTCCAATGGTGCCGCTGCTGTCTATGATTTTCGGTGATGTTATCATCGTCTGGTGCAAGGACCCATCCGTCTTGTGATATATTGTCGAAGAGTTTCATCTTCTCTTCTGCTATCGTTTTTTTTGTTCCTAGGGAGGCTATATGTTCATCACCTATTATCGTTATTATTCCGCATGTTGGCGCTATCATTGTTGCGAGGGAGTCCATTTCTCCTGGCTGTGATATCCCTGCCTCTATTATAGCGACGGCGTGATCTCTTGTCACGCGTAGTATACTTAGGGGAACACCTATCTGGCTATTGAAGCTTTCTGGCGAGGCGGCGACATTTTTCGTTGTGGCGAGTAGTGCTGTAAGGAGGTCTTTGACGAGGGTTTTTCCTTGCGACCCTGTTATCGCTATAAATTGCGTAGGCAGATTTTTTCTATATGCTGCGGCGATATCCTGGAAGGCTTTAAGGGTATCTTCTACATGAAAGAGCGTTATTGGCGGCGAAGATTTTGGCGTGGTGTATCCTTGTCTTACTATCGCGCATTGCGCTCCTGCTTGTGCGGCATCGGTGACGAAATCATGTCCATCGTATGTTTCTCCTTCTAGTGCTACGAACATGGTATTAGTCGTTGCGACTCTACGTGAATCAATGACTATGTCGTCGATAAAATCTATTGTGATGTCGTTGCTGGATGCTTTTTTGAAGCCTTCCCATTTTCTTATATCGAATTTTTGCATACAACTTTGTCCTTTGCTAAAAGATATCCACTATAAATCTTAGAACTAGAAATAGGATTTTTTACCACAGAGCCACAGAGAACACAGAGAGAAATGGGGCGGGCTAGGGGCTTCACCCCTAGGACCCCGAGGATTTTCTTTTGGGATTTTGGGGGTCTGGGGGAGCATCCCCCAGCCAAATTGTTTTTTTCTCTGTGTCCTCTGTGGCTCTGTGGTAAAAAAATCATACTCCGAACTCCGAACTTATTGATCATTGATCACTGATCACTGGTCATTGAAATACGTTGCTTGTGCTGTTGCTGTTTCTGCTACTGTCACGGCGTTGAGTGTTACTATATGCGGTTTCAGGTGGTTGTATATCCATTGTGCCATATATTCTGCTGTTGGCGCGTCGGTATCGAGTGTATCGTTAAGCCATTTATGGTCGAAGTATTTTTCTATCATGGGTTTTACGATGGCGTTGATATCGCCGAAGTCTGTGACCATATTTTTTTTAGGTCCTTCGGCGATGAGATTTTCGCTGTTGAGGGAGATTTTTATTGTATAGGAATGCCCGTGTGGATTTCTGCATTTACCGTCGTGGTTTTCTAGTGAGTGTCCTGCTTCGCAGTAAAAGGTTTTTTCTATAATAAACATATTTCTTTGCTCTTTAGTACTTGTTTTGATTAACTGTATATCACAAGACGAAAAAAAAGGATATAGATGAAAACCATTATTTTGAAATTCGGTGGTGCTTCCCTAGCATCTCCCGACAATTTCCTTACTATTGCCGACATCATCATAGAGCGTTCTCGTGGGTACGACCGTGTTGGCGTCGTCGTCAGTGCCATGGGTTCTATGACCGACAATCTTATTTCTCTTGCCGAGCGTGTGCATCCCAACCCTCCTCGCCGCGAGAAAGACATGCTCATCACTGTTGGCGAGAGGATCAGCAGTTCTCTTCTTTCCATGGCACTATCTGCCAAGGGACATAATGCTGTAAGTTTTACTGGGAGTCAGGCGGGCATTATCACTACAAAAGCCCATAATAACGCTCGTATTGTCGACGTCAATCCTTACAGGCTTATTCCCCACCTTGAGAAGCAGAAGATCGTCATCATTGCTGGTTTTCAAGGGGTGAGTCTTCGCAAGGAGATCACGACTCTTGGCCGTGGAGGCAGCGACACCACCGCTGTAGCTCTTGGTGCAGCGTTAGATGCGGATGGCGTAGAATTTTTCAAAGACGTCGACGGCATCTATGACAAAGATCCTAATATCCATGACGATGCCGTGCTACATGCTAAGCTTTCGTATCGCGAAGCGCTTGAAATTGCCAAGAACAGCGAGCATGAAGTTCTTCATAGTAGATGTATAACATTAGCAGAGAAGAATTGCCTACCGCTTCGAGTATTTTCTTTTCGCACGGCGCTTTCTTCTGGTGTGGAGGGCACTCTCATCGAAGATAGTGGTGGTTGTCGCGGTGAAGCGCCACAATATGAAGTATTAGCGTATAGCGGATAGGGACAGCTAAATCACTGATGTTACGTGCTACCGATTTTTTTACCACAGAGCCACAGAGCACACAGAGAGCGCCCACTGCGCAGAGCGCGCGCAGCGGACGCACAGCTATCGCCATTGTCGTTGATTGTACTTCCTTTCTTTGTTTTTCCTACAGCAAACGTAAAGATACAGTCCTATTCTTACGACAACGGCGAGAGGGGGCACTGCCGTGTCCGGGTTTATTCATTGTTCAATGAAAAAGGGGGTCTGGGGGAAGCCCCCAGACATATTCTTTTCTTCTCTGTGTTCTTTGTGGCTCTGTGGTGAAAAATCCTATTCCGAAATTCCTTCTTAATAATGGCTATAGCGTAAGGTCAGTCAATCACTGGTCACTGAAAAAGCGTTTTCGCGGTGAAAAAGTCTTAAAAAAATTTCTATAACATTTTGGTTTTAAGTGTGTAGTGTCATTATTATCTCGACATTAATTGCTGTTGTTTTTATTCTCGGCAATAAAGTTAGTAGTTTTAATATCCTTTGCGTGCTACATACAAATACTATGGACAACCCTACTTTATTAGAGTCTCTTTCTGTCGAAGAAGATATTATGCCAATATGCATATCTTCTAATGATTCTTCGTTGTCGTCATTATGTCGTACTTTCATATCTCATACTATTGGCCGTGTTGTTCCTATTGAGCGTCTTCCCCGTCATTCTTCTGTCGAAGACGATATTTTTGAATCTTTCAATTCTCATCTCCCTTATTTTTCGTGGACATCTCTTGATTTGGAGCCTCCTTTTGAGCTTTCATTTTTCTTATTATGTCGTTTACGCAACAATGCTTTTAAATTCTTCTATGACATGGTCACCCGTTGGATGATCCCTGGCAGAAGTTTTAATATCATGCTTTTCTTTGCATCGGACTTCCGTTTTTCGTCGGCGTTATCTGGTGAGTATTCTGTTGGAGAGCTAAAGATTCGCGTTGAGAGCGCCGAGGATCTTGCTCTTATCCGCAACAATCTTTCTATCATCTCATCGGAGATTTGCCAGGGTGTATGTTGTGACTATCATGCACGCCGCATTCTTGAGATAAAGGGTCTTTCTTATGACGAGAAGACGGCATCGATCCATGAGCACATTTCCTCCCTTCTCAACAAGCGTCCTGACGACTTCGATCTCGACGTTTTCACTGAGATGCAGCACATTTTGGTATCTTGTTCCGACGATTTCAAGAAGTCTCGCAGTCCTCATAATATTTGCAGGATAATTGCTTCTCACTATCTTTTTCGCCGTTCTCTTTATAGTTATATAGAGCAAGATTCTCACAAGCGTTATCCTTTGGTAAAGGTTTTCAAGGCGAACATCACCGTTGACGGTGTTGTTACTCCTGTTATCAGCATCATCATGGGCATAAACTTCCTTGACGGTAACGAGGTTTTCAGCGACCACCATCTTATTCGTGCTGTGCAGCGTCATCTTCATGGTGTAAGTCATGTTTCTGGGTCTTCTTTTGTCAACACGCGCATTATCCCTGGTTCTTCTTTAGAAAGCGGCGCAAAACGAGGGACTCTTTGTACTATGTCTTTAGAGATAGCAAAAGATGACAAGAGCGACTTTTCTCTTGAGGATATGCGCATCCTTCGTCGCGAGCTTCCTGACGACATTATTAACACCATAGAGCAGCTTATGCACCCTCTTTTCATGCCTCATAATGAGGAAGAGACGATGCATGACATCATGACTTTAAGCACACAGTTACGATATCTTCGCGACATCCCTCAAGTAATTATCACCTTTGACAAGCAATCTCGCAGCGCCTTTACTTTTAGCATTGTCATGTTAAGGGTTTTAAAGAAGGATTCAGTCCCTATCAAGAAGCTTTTCAGGGACTCCGACACTTTCATGACATTTGTTCCTGACAGGGTAAAGACTGTTGGGATGTTGCGAAAGAGATATCCTAAAGAGGCAAATGTTTTCAGTATATCTCTTAAGAAGCGTGATTTTTTACGTAGCGACCATTCTCTTGACGTCGCAAAAGCGCGTCGTGTTGTTGTTTCTGAGATGTCGCGTATTGTCGGGGATTTCCGCGACTACAATGGTGGCATGATAATGAAGCAGAACGAGCTACTGTCTTCGTTAAGGGAGATGCTTTCTGCAGATGGCAAGTATAATGAATTTCTTCTTGAAAATTTCTTTTATTCTTTGACGCCCATCATGGCGCGTGCGTTGCTGACTCCGCATCTTATAAAGACGTTGTTTACCATGCTCATTGAAGCTATTGAAGATAATGCTCTCAATAAATCCGTTTTCGCGATGAAAACGCAAGACAACGATGATGCTCTTTTTGTAATGATAACAACGAACGACCATTCCTTGAAGGAAAAGATCGCATACGTTCTCGAGCCTTTACAGACGTCATCTTTACAGGTGATTTCATCTTTCATCAAGAGCGCTGAAACGTCATATTTAGGATACATATGTCGTGGCGACGATCCTTCCCATCGCAAGAAGCTTTTGTCTCTCATAACAAAGCTTTAATTCAATGAACAATGATCAATGATCAATAAAAAAAACTCCAAATTCCGAACTTTGCTCATTGATAATTGATAATTGACCACTGATCATTGATGTTGGCATGCTTTTTGCATGTTACATTAATGTAATATGAAAGGGTTAGTGCGTAGTGTATATGTTTAAAATAATCCTTTTGCCTTTTATCATGCTGTATGTATGATGATGGGATAATACAAACTATATTTATAGTGGGGATGTTATGAAATATTTATATACGATTTTTATTTCGGTATTTTTCTTTCTCTCGTATGCATTATTCGCTGATTCTGGAACAGCGAGCTTACAGATAACAGGAAACATTACCGAGACGGTAACAGTTGAAATCGACGAGACGTCGGGTTATGACAGTCTTGATCTTAATGACAGCATTTCGAGTCAAGAGATAGCGCGTATAAGCATCAATTCTAATGCGAAGGATGGTTTTACGTTGACGTGCACGACTTCTAACAATTTGAATTTCAAGGGCGACGGCACTGCTCAGCAGGAGGCACGTTATACATTGAAGTATCTTTCTGTTGGTGGCGTTGAGAAGACCATCGGCAAGTCTGACGATGGCTCTGATATTACTTACAATGACGGCAGTGGTGCTGTTCTTGAAGATATCAGCATGCAATCGGCTATCACCGATTCTTCGAATCGCACATTGAAGTTAAGTTATACCAATGCTGATCTTTTATGGGAGCCGAATTTCACTGACACGATAACGCTTACTTTGACTAGCAAGTAATTCGTTCGATTATCACAGACGATCTACTGTAATGCTCTGATGGCTGCTGTCATCGGAGCGTTTTTTTAGCGTATAGTAATAGCGTATAGCGCTTTTTCAGTGATCAGTGACCAGTTATCAGTTATCAGTTCGGAGTTCGGAGTTCGGCTATTAGTTCGGAGTTCGGAGTTGGTAGTTCGGAGACAGTAAGCTAACTCTGAACTCTGAACTATGCGGCGTAGCCGTATTTCACTGGTCACTGAAATGCGGCTAAGCCGCATTAAATTTGACATTTCTTTTTTATGATGTTAGTATGAATTTTTTTGAACCTTTTTCATATATGAGGATAGTGTTATGCGTTTTATTTTATGTCTTTTTGTTTTCATGGCATCATTTTGTATTGGTTATGCTATAGAGTTCAGTCCTATGAGTGCGACGTTTGACGGTTCTGGCGACAATGCCACGCAGTCGTTCCAAGTTTACAATCCGTCGTCTACCGACAAAGCTGCGGTGCGTCTTTTTATTGGCGATCGTAGCATTGACGTCGACGGCAATGACACTTTTGTTGAGAACGAGGAAGATTTCATTATTTATCCTCCTCAGATGATTTTACAGCCTGAGCAGACGCAGATCGTCCGTGTTACGTGGATGGGCAACGAAGAGTCCTCTGTTGAGCGTGCGTATCGTATTATTGCCGAGCAGCTTCCTGTAGACCTTAAGAAGCGGGAGTCTGACGGCAAGGCCTCTATACGTCTTCTTATGCGTTTTGTTGGGTCGATATATGTCGTTCCCAATGATGCTTCTGCCGACATTGTTTTGGAGTCTTCGTATGAAGACAGTTCTGATGATATGGTATTGTTATTTGAGAACCGCGGCACTGCCCATGCTCTTCTTCGGGAGCTGAGCCTTTCCATTACTCCCCATGACACTGACGTCGAGGCCCTTCATTTTTCTTCTGAGGAATTGGCGGGGATTTCCGGTGAGAACATTTTGGCGGGATCCAAGAGGAAGTTTTTTCTTTCGCTTCCTGATGATTTTGCTAAAAACGCTTTTGACATAAAGTTCTCTTATGATAATGAGTAATTATGCGGTCGTTTTTTTTGTTATTATGTTTACTGCTGTCGCCTTCGCTTGTTGCTGAGGACATAAAGGTATCGTCACCTTTCGGAAAATTATATACTAGTATTTTCGGTGAGAAAGACGTCTCCGAAAAGGCCGTTGTCCCTTTTTATTTCAATGAAGACAAACGCCCTTCTGGTACGGTGTTGGTATATTTTTCTTATGGCGACGATGACGTCTCTCGTTTCGCTGTAGCTCCTGTCGTAGAGGCTGCTGATCTACGTGCTCATCGTAGTGCTATAGAGAGTCTTTCGTCTGTCGCCGACAACGATGGCATTGTTTCTGTAGAAGACGCCGATGACACTGGTTTTGTTGTAGTTTTCGACAATGCCAATGCGTTGTTACGCATCACCATTGACACCATGCTTCGCGAGGTCGTCGCCCATGATGTCCAGCCGTACAACAACCCATCTATCATCATTCCTACCATCGAGCCTGCGGATCTCAGTGCGTATATCAATGTAAATGCCGGTACGGGATATGCTTTTGATTCTTCTGACAGTGTTACCAGCCGTTCGCGGCAGCCTTTTACTGTAGCTTTTGACGGTACTATAAATTTAAGAGACTGGATTTTTGATGGTGAGGGCGACTATTATGAGAGTGGTGACGTCCATTGGGCTCGTGGTCCTATGCTTCTTTCTCGCGACATCCCCGACAAGTTGCTGAGGTTTTCTTTTGGCGACATAACCTTCCCTACGAAGGGTTTCCAGAAGACGATCACCATCGGCGGTATTGCTGTAACGAAGAATTTCGAGTTGCAGCCGAGCTTCATAGGATACCCTATTTTTAACGAAGAGGTTTTCCTTGAGCATCCTTCTATTGTAGAGATTTTCATCAACGACCAATTATATGAGACGTATTATCTTTCTGCTGGAACGCACAATTTCTATGACCTTCCTGCGAAGACGGGTTCTAACGATGTTATTTTCAAGATCACCGACAATATTGGCAGAGAGAAGATTATTCCAGTACCATTTTTGTATACGCGCAATGCTTTATCGCCGAAGATCTCTCAGCATAGTACTGCTATAGGCACTGAGCCTGTCATCACTGACGGCAGGTATCGTTATCCTGGAAGTCTTTGGCTTGTATCGCATTTTTATCGTCATGGTATCAGCGACACGTTTACTTTGGGAGAATACATACAGGCGCGCAAAGGCCAAGGTCTTTTTGGTTTTGAGGGCATCGTCGCGATGAAATATGGCGCTCTGACTTTCGACACTGCTGCCAGTCATATCTTCGGGAAGACGTCTGGTGGTGCTGTTAGTCTATCTTTCAAGAACTTCCTCTCTAACGCTAGCGACAGTGTCCCTCAGACGTCGTGGAATGCTTCTACGACATTTTATTCTCGGCGTTTTGCTCGTATTACTGTCGACGACCCCGACAAGACGACGCGTTTTTCCTGCAGTGCTTCTGCTGGAAGGCCGTTATTCTATGGTATTTCTGGGAAGGCTGGTGTCGACTACAAATTCCTCCGTGGTGCTGCTAAAGACACGTATAGCATCTCTCTCAATGCGAGTAGGAAGTTACGGAGCAATATCAGCACATCGCTACAGTTCAACTTCATGCTCAACGACAGTGAACAATACGATAGGCGCTGTCTTTTTACTCTTATCTGGTCATTCCCTAACAAGAACCAATATATAACTTTCCACAGGAACTTCAACAGCGATGTATCGCGTACGTCGTGGCGTTACAACTCTCCTAAGAGTGTCAATGCTATAAACTCTACACTCAACTACAACCATTCTACTGCCGACGATAAAGACGAAGGGACGATTTCGGGCTCTGTCCATTACACCATGCGTCGCGCTGTACTTCGCGGGTCATATAGAAACACGGTATCTCTCAGTGACACGTCGTTGATGACGGGCATTTCGCAGATGTCGATAGGGACGGCGCTAGTTTTCGCCGACGGAGTTTTCTCCGTAGGGAAGCCTATATCGGGGAGTTTCGCTGTAATTTCTCGCGACAAAAGCCTTTGGGGTCATAGTGTCGGCGTCGACCCTACTTATGACAACGACTACAATGCCATCGCCGGTATTTTCCCTGGCGTGATATCGTCGATACCCGACTATCAGATGCGTACTGTTTCCATTGACATGAGTTCTCTCCCTGTTGGCACCGACATTGGCGCGTCGTCGTATATATTATCGCCGCGACATAGCAGCGGCTTCTTGATACCTATCCATCGCTATGCTTCTGCTCTCCTCAAAGGCACTCTCGTCGATGGTGTCGGTGAAGTCATCTCTTTCCAGTCGGGATATTTCGTCGATGTTGATGCCGGTGATGAAGGTTCTCCTATACAGTTTTTCACCGACAAGTCCGGGCGTTTTGTTGTCATGGGTGTAAAGCCTGGAACTTATGAGATACAGTTTATCTCCGAAGATTTAGCTCCTACGATGATCACCGTCCCTGAGGGTGTTACAGGAAAGTATTATATCGGTGCTCTCACCATCAACGCCGTGGAGGAATAATGAAGAAACTATTTATAATAATCGGTGTTATGTTTTGTTTTGTTCTATATGGGCATCATTCTTCCGATCCTGACCTAGAGCTTGACATCGAGAATATCACATGGGAAGGGAGTAACAACAGCAACGAATATGACGCCTACAGCATCGACGACGTTACGCAGAAAGTCTCGTTTTATGTGACATATGATGAAAGTTTCGACGACAACTTCTTCGTAACATTCTCCGAAGGGCAGTCTTCTGACTACGACAGATTTATGTCGTGCGGCGGAGAAACGCTTTCATACCAGATCTACGACTCGAAACAGCATCATAACATCTTAAAAGAAATCCCCGAAGCTTCGCAAAACCAAGACGTCATCAAGGGCACTGACAAGCACAACAAAACCCGCGTACAATGCGACTACTATATCTCAATCCCTGCCGGCCAGACCTCCGCTGCTGGCGTCTATACCGATACCTTCGTGTTGAGGCTTTACCAAGGGAAAGTACATAAAACTTATGAGCTCTATGACACCGCTTCCGTAACGTTTACTGCTATAATACCTGCAACGACACAGATCTCCCTGGTAAACAGCGGCGGCAGCTTCGATGCCCTCGACACCAGCCAGAACGTCGACTTCGGCGACATCACAGGGCCTATGTCTTTGACGTTCGATATGCTCGTTCTCAGCAGCGGAAGCTATTCCGTGGCGATGGAGTCGGAGAACGGCGGTGTACTGAAACAGAACGACGTCGATGATGAGATCCCCTACGCACTAAAAATCGATGGCAACATAAAAGACCTGTCAGGCGAAGAAGCAGTAACAGTGGCGTCTGGATCGGAAGCTACACCATCAGGAGGCGACACCTTCCATGTCACCGTCAGCGTCGATACCATAACACAACCCGTCCTCTCCGGAGAATATAACGATGTCGTATACATAGAAGTTTCCTCAACAGAGTAATAGCGTATAGGGATAGCGTTTAGCGGATAGAAAAGAATAAGAGTACAGGAAAGGAATAGGATTTTACCACCACGGAGACGCGGAGAGGCACGGAGTTACACGGAGAGCGCCCACTGCGCAGAGCGCGCAGCGGACGCACAGCTGTCGCCATTGTCGTTGATTGTGCTTCTTTTCTTTGTTTTTCCTATAGCAAACGTAAAGATTCAACCTTATTTTTACGACAACGCGAGAGGTGTCACTGCCGTGTCCGGGTGATGCACGAAGCCTATTCGACCATTTTTGTAGGATGAGCGATAGAATGCCGTTTTATCGCTCATAAATAGGGTTTTTTTTGAGCTATAAAATCGGATTGGCGGTTTATAGGCAAAAAAGAAGCCGCTTGGAGAAAACTCCATGCGGCTTCTATGTCGGAGTAGAGGGATTCGAACCCCCGACCCACTGCTCCCAAAGCAGTTGCGCTAGCCAAGCTGCGCTATACTCCGAAGATGTGCTATACTATACCATTGTGGTAGTTTTCTTACAAGACATTAGTATCTGTAGTAGTCAGGTTTATATGGTCCTTCTGTTGGAACGTTGATATATTCGGATTGTTCTTGTGAAAGTTTCGTCAATTTAACACCTATTTTATCGAGGTGCAGTCTTGCAACTTTCTCGTCGAGGATTTTTGGCAGGAAGTGCAGCCCTTGTCCATATTCTTCATGTTTCGTCCACAGCTCTATCTGTGCGAGCACCTGGTTTGAGAAGGAGTTTGACATAACGAATGAGGGGTGTCCTGTAGCGCATCCGAGGTTTACTAGTCGTCCTCTTGCTAGGAGTATTATGCTTTTCTTTGAATCTTTCCATATGAACTTATCGACTTGTGGTTTGATATTCATTTCTTCGATATTTTCGTTATTTTCTAGCCATGCCACGTTAATTTCGTGGTCGAAGTGTCCTATATTGCATATTATTGCTTCATCTTTCATGACGTCCAGATGTTTTCCTGTGATGATATCTTTACATCCTGTTGCCGTCACGAAGATATCGGCGACGGGAGCGGCATCTTCCATGGTGGTGACCTCGTATCCTTCCATAGCGGCCTGGTATGCGCAGATGGGGTCAATTTCTGTGATAAGGACTCGTGCTCCGAAGCCTCGCATCGACTGTGCGCATCCTTTTCCTACGTCACCATATCCTGCGATGACGACGACTTTCCCTGCTACCATGATATCGGTAGCGCGCTTGAGTCCATCGGCGAGGGATTCTCTACATCCGTACAGGTTGTCGAATTTAGATTTTGTTACGGAGTCGTTAACGTTTATTGCTGGGCATCCTAGTGTTCCTTTTTCTACCATAGCTTCTAAGGTATGGACACCTGTCGTTGTTTCTTCTGTGATACCGCGGATATCTTTTAGAAGTTGTGGGTATTTATCGTGTACTAATTCTGTTAGGTCGCCGCCATCGTCTAGGATCATATTAAGTGGTTTTTCGTCGAACATGATAGTCTGTTCTATACACCACAGATATTCTTCTTCTGTCTCGCCTTTCCATGCATATACTGGTGTCCCTGTAGCTGCTATTGCTGCGGCGGCGTGGTCTTGTGTAGAGAATATATTACAAGAGCTCCACTGCACTTCTGCACCTAGGATTTTCAGTGTTTCGATAAGGACGGCGGTTTGTATCGTCATATGCAGGCATCCTGCGATACGTGAACCTTGCAATGGTTTGCTTTCGCCATATTCTTCACGTAGCGCCATAAGTCCTGGCATTTCTTTCTCTGCCATAACGATCTCTTTACGTCCCCATTCTGCTAATTTCTTTCCTTCCTCGGAGGTGATATCGAGGTCGTTTATTATTTTATAATTTTTCATTATGTTTTCCTTTGTTTTGTTGAATTATCGCGTTATAAGATATCATGATTCTTTCTTTGTGTGAACAAAAAAGAGCAGAATTGCGCCTAAAATGATGAAAGGTATGCTGAGGTATTGTCCCATAAGGAGATAATGCTCTCCGTCGAAGAGCATACTCATTGGTTCTTTAAAGAATTCTACGAAGAATCTGAAGCCGAAGATCATTACGAAGAACAGCCCGCTGAGGAGTCCCCTTTTTGTCAGGGCTTGATATTTTTTGCATATGATAAAGAGTGTTATGAATGTAAAGAGGTAGAACATTGCTTCGTACAGCTGCACGGGGTGTCGTGGTATTGGTGTGCTACCGTCGAAGGGTGTTCCGAAGACGACAGCCCAAGGCATATTTGTTTCCGTTCCTATGACCTCTTGGTTGAAGAAATTTCCCATCCTGATAAACGCTCCTACTAGCGCTGTTGGTACGACTATGGCGTCGAACAGGAAGAAAAACGTTGCTTCTGGGATTTTTTTCTTCACGGCGCGTGCTGCAAAGACTAGTGCTATCATCACCCCTATAGCTCCTCCGTGGCTGGCGAGCCCTCCTTCCCATATTTTTATTATGTCGAAAAGATTGTCTCGGTATAGCGGCCAGCTATAGAAGAACACATGTCCTAGCCGTGCTCCTATTATTGTTCCTGCGACGACGTACCACGCCATTTTATCTACGCTTTCTCTTGCGAGGATTTTCGATTCGTAAGGTTTGTGATGTTGTCGTAGTGTTTTGGCGAAGATATTTACGAGGAAGAGGTATCCTATTGCGAATCCTGTGGCGAAGAGTAAGCCGTACCACATGATTGGGTGGTTGATAAATGGTATTGTTATGAATACGGGGTCTGGATCCCAGTAGAACCATGCCATAATATTGTATCCTCAAAATTTAATATTTAGTATACTTCATAAATGAATTTTATGAAAGTTCGGAGTTCGGAATAGGAATTTTCACCACAGAGTACACAGAGGACACAGAGAAGAAAAGAACATGGCTGGGGGATTCTCCCCCAGGCCCCCGTTTTTGAACGGTAAACTGTGAATGGTGACCTGTAAACTTTTTAAAATCCTCGGGGTTCTAGGGGTGAAGCCCCTAGCCCAATCCTATTCCTCTCTGTGTCCTCTGTGGCTCTGTGGTAGAAATTGGGGTTTGGGGTTCGGATTTAGGAGATAGGAGATAGGAGATAGGAGATAGGAGGCGGGAATGTTGAAGGTTAAGATAATAACACCTGGGAAGACTAAGGAGCATTGGTTAAAGGATGCTCTTGACGAGTATTGCAAGCGTCTTAGTGGTGCTATTGCCATAGAGTTCGTATATCCTCGCGATGACGCGCATCTTGTTAGTCTTGTCGACAAGGAGAAGCTTTGTCTTGCTTTGGATCCTTTTGGTGATGTTGTCACCAGCGAGGGTTTTTGTAAAATATTGTATAAAGCTTTCGAAGAAGGAGGCTCTCGAGTTTCTTTCGTTATCGGGGGTCCTGAGGGTCTTCCTGATGTTGTAAGGAAAAGGTGTAATATGTTGAGGCTTTCTTCTATGACGTTCACGCATCAGATGACACGTCTTATACTTTTAGAGCAGATATACCGTGCTGCTGAGATATATCGCGGTTCTTCGTATCACAAATAAGGAAAAAGGTATTTATGGAAATTCTTGGCATTGGCAACGACATCATCGCGATATCGCGTATAGCGGCGAGCATTGAAAAGCATGGCCAGCGTTTTATTGACAAAGTCTTCACTGTTAAAGAGCGCGAGTATTGTGAGGGTTATGGCAGCGACAGGATAGGTCACTATGCCGGGCGTTTTGCTGCAAAGGAGGCTGCCGTCAAGGCTTTGGGTACTGGATTTTCGCAAGGGATCTCATGGCATGACATCGAGATCCTTAATGACAGCAATGGCAAGCCGTATGTTGTCGTTAGCGATATCATCATCGAGAAGTTTGGTGGTATAGATATTATGATATCGTTGAGTCACTGCCATTCTAGCGCCACTGCCGTGGCGCTAGCATTTATCAATGATCAATGATTTAAAACGGTGAGAATGTTGTGAGGTATCCTATTGTGAAGCTATCGACATGTTCTGGAGCGTTTCGTGCGTATATACGTCGCGAGTATTCTGCTGTGATGGTGCCGTTATATCCGAAGCAATATCCGTAGCGTGCTCCTATATCTACAGAGCGATTTTCTACCGAGCCGTATCCATTGAATGGAAACGCTAGAGCTCTTGCTCCGAGGCCTCTTGTGAAGTTTCCGAAGAATTTCCACTGGTGTACGTCGAAGAAGTTACGCTCCCATGCGAGTTCTCCTCGAAGTCCTGGCGCTCCTCTATTTGATAAGACATACCCTAGATTTGCCCAGTATCTGCACAGCCAGAATTTCCCTGAGGAGATTTCTTTACCTACGGAGACATGTCCTTCGATATCGATATCGCCACGGTGGAAGGTGCTGACGTCGTGTTTGCTGTCGCCAGTAGGTATTGTCAGTGACGCTCCCCATGCTAAGCTTACGGGGTCTCCGACGATGTCATTGAGTTGTAGATATCGTGTTGTTACCTTAATATTGTCGACGCCGGTATTTTGTCTTCTTGTGCTGCTTAGGAGCATCTCGAGTTCTGCCGTCAATCGTGTATCGGGGACGACTGTAAGGCTGAAGTTTGTGAAGTCATCGAACGAAGGGTATCGTATTCTTCCATCGTCGGAGTGTGTTTTTGTATATTGTTGGAATCCGTATGAGGCGCGGAATTCAAACTCTTGGAAGTTCCCGAACCACGGCTTATATTCTGTAGCGTATCCTGTTATTGAGCAAAGTGCTATCAATGCCGTCATCACTATTTTTTTCATCGTTTTATCCTTTTTTTAACAACCACTGTTCTACTTCTAATGCTGCCATACATCCTGACCCTGCTGCCGTCACTGCCTGACGATATTTATGGTCGTATACGTCTCCTGCGGCGAATACTCCTGGGATGCTTGTTTCGCATGTTCCCGCTTTTACTTTAAGGTATCCGTTATCTTCGATATCGAGCTGTCCTTCTAGGAAGTCGACATTGGGCTTATGTCCTATAGCGAAGAAAACCCCTGCGGCGTCGCGGGAATGTTTTTTTTTTGTTTTCGTGCTTTTTAGTACTACATTTTTTACTACGTCGTCACCTTCGACTTTATCTATAACGGTATCCCATAGTATTTCGATATTTTGGTGTTCCATAACTTTTTTCGCCATAG
The DNA here is from genome assembly GCA_018694295.1 of Waddliaceae bacterium. Taxonomy (NCBI): domain Bacteria; kingdom Pseudomonadati; phylum Chlamydiota; class Chlamydiia; order Parachlamydiales; family Waddliaceae; species Waddliaceae bacterium. The sequence goes on along the minus strand of JABHNK010000050.1, from coordinate 6,029 downwards.
CTTTCGTTGCGCGCAGCTCATCGCGGCGGTGTACGATATAGACTTTTTTTCCGTATCGCGTGAGGAACAGTGCTTCTTCGCAAGCGGTATCGCCGCCGCCGATTACGAAGAGTTCTTTGTCGCGGAATATTGGCATAGCGCCATCGCATGTCGCGCATGCTGTCACTCCTCGCTGCCAGAATTCGCCATCTTTAGTTCCTTCGACGTCGAGGCGCATTGCCGAGGCTCCTGTTGCTATTATTATAGCGTCGCATGTCACTGTTGTTTTTTTGCCTTTGATGACGAAGGGTTGTGCTTTAAGGTCTACGCTTTCGACGTCTTCTGCTAGGATCTTCGTTCCGAAGCGTTCGGCTTGTTTTTTGAAGCGCGTCATAAGCTCTGGGCCTTGTATACCTTCGGGGAATCCCGGGAAGTTTTCGATATCTGTTGTTGTCATGAGCTGTCCGCCTGCGGGCCCCGAGAAGAAACCCTCGAAAAGTATTGGGGATCGTTCTGCCCTTGCTGCGTATATTGCGGCAGTATATCCTGCTGGTCCTGATCCTATGATGACAAGAGTGGTGTGTTCCATAGTGTTAATACCCATGATTGCGCCCTATATTTCCTTTAGCGCCATAGAGTTGGGCAAGATGGCTCAGTAAGCGACAAGCGAATAGTTGTAACTATTCGCGAGGAACAAAATGAGTCAGGTTGCCTGACACTATGGATGCTATAGGAAACAGTGTCTTTTTCCTTTCTAAAAATCCCTGACAAAAAATATAAACATGTTAAGATAAATATCTTAAACCATTATTATTTCTTATTGTTTTTATTTACCCATTTGCTATTATTTGGCTTCACCATATATCTTTTTGAAGCAGCACATCTGCTTTGATTCTATCCTCGCGAATGTTTTAACATTCGCCCGTCTTTCATCTTCGCACCTGTACCACTGCAAAAACCCTATGGCAAAGTATAGGTCGCAATCATGGGTAATACTTTTTATGTTCTTAAGAAAGACGTTGTATACTTTTATTCATTTTTTTCTCAAGGGTTTTGTCTGTGGTGCCGGCATCTTTCTACTCCGAGATCTCTACTCAAACCTTTGTCTTTCAAACTTTTAGTATATAAAAACCTTGCCTTAAAATATCAAACTTCTTTATACTATTGTTCATTTTTATTAAGGATTTGTGATGGTAGCGCTGCTTCATAGGATTTTCAACGTACGTTATGGCGAGAAAAAGAAGGCCTTTCTTTTTTCGTTGTTAGGTTTCGTTTGGTCATTGGGGGCATCTTGTGGCAACATTCTTGGCGACGCCCTTTTCATTGCGAATATTGGTACTGAGAAGTTTCCTCATGTTTTCATTGCCACTGCTTTGGTGATGTTCATTGTAGCGATATTTTTTCTGAGGGCTCTTAACCGTTATTCTTCTTCGTCGATTTTCAGGGCGGCATTATGTATAGGTGCTGTGTTGTATGCTTTTGGTTATTTCCTTCTTATCTGCGGTGTTGTTAGCGATGATTTTATTTTCTGGTTCGTTGTAAAGATTTTCTCTTATGCTTTATTCATCAATCTTTTGACGTGTTATTGGACGTTTGTCGACAAGTATTATACCTTTGCTGCTGCGAAGCGTCTTTTCGCGCTATTCAACACTGCTATTTTCTGTGGTGTCGCTATTGGTGGTGGTTGGTTTTTGTCGTTAGGCTTTCTTGACATCCACCATCTTTTTCTTTGTATTGTGATGTTTTTATCTGCTAGTGTTGTTCTTGTAACGTTTATTACTTCGCATCTTGATGTTACCGACAATGGTGCTGTTAATGTTATTGACAGTGTTACGACGAAACCTTCTCTTAAGGAGGTTGTTTTTTCTATTATGTCGTCGAGGTTTACGATATTGCTTCTTACTGCGAACATTATGATACAGCTTCTTGAGATCATCGCGGAGTACGATTACATGGTGGCTTTTGAAGTTTATTTTTCTTCATTATATATTGACATTGGCGAGCCTTTAACGCATTTTATCGGCGAAGTAAACATGTTTGTATCTATTGGAAACATTTTCATCGGATTTTTTATTTACAATTATTTCATCAAGAAGTTTGACGTCAGCAATGGAATTCTAATTATACCTTTATTATTTTTATCTTTTTTTATTATGAGGTCTTGTGGTGTGACGTCGATGTTCCTTCCTGTCTTTGGTTTTTCTATCGTTGAGGGATTGTTGTACACTATCAACGACAACAATTTCACGTTACTTCTCAATGGCGTGCCGACTAATGTCAAGAGTCATATACGCGTCATCAGCGAATCGTTTTTCGAGCCTCTTGGCATTATGATAAGTGCTACGTTATTGCTTTTTCACAAAGCCAACAGCACATCTATTGGGCTGCTTCTTTCTGGCGTCGTCTTAATCGTTGCTATCATGCTCCGCGCACGATATAGCGATTCCGATTGTCAATGCAAGGCTTCTGTAACAGATTCTATTGTCGTTAGCGGTTGCGAGAATTGTTCATCTTGAGATATGTATACAGAGGTTTTTTTGTTGATGGTATTATATGTTGAGAGTTCTGGGAAGTTTTTCGTTATGCGGGTATCGTGAAGCAAGGCGTCGTTATCGCGTTTCCATATTACTGTAGTGTGTGGGTGATATTGTTGTCCTAGCAGGTGTTGTATTTCTTTTTTCATAGTATCTTTTTTATCGAGGGCGATGATTATTGTCTGTGCTTTTTTGTCGTAGTATCGCATAAGCGCGAGTAGGTGGTAGCAGTGTCCTATGGGGTATTGTTTCATTGGTGTTTCAGCTCCACGCATTATGCCTTCGGCGTGGACGAAATATATTGGGTCGTTTGTTATCTTGTATAGTCGCAGTAGGTTTTCGGTATGGACGGCGTTTCCTGAGGGTTCTGCTAAGTCGATATACTGGCATCTTTGTAGTATTATCGCGGGGTCAAGGCCATCGGTGACGTAGTATGAGCCGTTTCCGGTGCGGAACTCCCTGCTTAGGATATTCGTCATATGCCTTGCCCATTCGAGCCACTGTGTTCCCCTATCGCTTTCGAATAGTGTTATAGCGGCGCGTATCATATAAGCATAGTCATTAAGAATGCCGAAGTATTTTGCTTCGTCGTCGCGCCAGCGTCGTAGTAGGTGTCCTGCTTCCTGCATATTCTTTTGTATAAACCGTGCTGCTTTTTCTGCGGCGTCGAGGTATGCGTCGTTTTCTAATGCAAATCCTGCTTCTGCGATGCTGTGGATCATGAGGGCGTTCCATGACGTCAGAACCTTATCGTCTTTATTGGGCTGCAGTCGGCATTTCCGTGCTTTTTTAAGTAGAGGATATGAGGCATTGAGGGTGTCGACGAGTTCTTCTTTATTGATCTTATGTTTATCGGCATATTCTTCTTCTGAGAGTTGCGCATATAGCGTGCTTCTTCCGTTGAAGTCGCCTTTATCTGTGATGTTGTAGTATTTACAAAACGTTTTCGCTCTTTTGTGTCCTATAGCGTCGATAATTTCCTGTGGCGTCCAGGTGTAGTATTGTCCTTCGCGTCCTTCGGCATCGGCGTCACACGACGAGAAGAAGGTACCGTTGTCGTTAGTCATTTCTTCTAGTATAAAGTCTATCGTTTTGTTACATACATCGCGATATTCTTCTTTTTCCGTAGCCTTCCATGCTTCTAGGTATGCTGAGATGGCGTTGGCGTTGTCGTATAGCATCTTCTCGAAGTGTGGAATTCTCCATTGTTCGTCTATTGTAGCGCATGAGAAACCTCCTGCTATGTTGTCGTATACGCCGCTGCGGCGCATGACGTCGAGGGTAGTATCGGCATAGAATATTGCGCGTCCTTCTCCGTAGTGTTCGCCGACTCTTAGCATGAGGTTTGCCTGGTATCCTATGGGTGACTTGGGAAGTCCTTTTATTCCGCCGAAGACGGGGTCGGCAAGTTGTATGATCTGTTCGGCGGCTTCTTCGATGACGCCTTTATCTGGAAGTGTGTCGCCACCGGTACGTACTGTTGTTGCTATGGCGTATAGTATCGCTTCAGACTGTTCCACGACGATCTCTTTTTCGGGGCTGTCCCATAATTTTATAGCATCGGCGATGAACTCCGGGAACGTTCTAGCTCCTATTCCCGACTCTATGGCGTTTTGGGTGAAGGCGAAGAAGGGTATAAGGTTTGGCGTGAGGAACATATTAAGAGGCCATTCTGATGTTCCTGCTGTCATCGCCTGTGACATCTCGAAATATATGCCGCTGACGTCGGGGTATTCATCTTTATCAATTTTTACGTTGACGAACGCCTCGTTCAAAAGTTCTGCTATTGCTGTGTCGTTAAAATATGTTTTTTCTGTAATTGTTCCCCAGTGGCATGTCGAGTATCCAATAGAGAGGAATATTGGCTTATTCTCTTCGCGTGCCACGAAGAATGCTTCGTCGCCCCATGGATACCATTCTACGGCATCATTGACGTGCCTCATAAGGTATGGCGATTTTTCGTTTATGAGTTTATTTGGTGTACGTCCTGCTGTCATACTGTTCCTGTCGTTATAGATATCATCAAGTTTATACATGACATCTTGCATAAAGTCTAATATCTTATTGAACTTTTAATCTAGAAGACGTATCACATAATGTGTGCGAAATAAAAAACCATTATAAGGAGAAAATATTATGCCTTTAGTACCAATGCGACCTTTACTAGACTATGCTGCCGAGAAAAAATTCGGTATATGTGCCCTTAACGTCAACAACATGGAACAGATACAGGCTATCATGGAAGCGGCGCGTGCTACTAACAGTCCTGTCATCGTACAAGCCAGCCGTGGAGCGCGGATGTATAGTAATGATGCCTTTTTAAGGAACCTCATCCTTGCTGCTGTTGAGGTATATCCTGAGATCCCTATCGTCATGCACCAAGACCATGGCAACAGCGCCGATACATGCCTCAGCGCGATAAAGAACGGATTTACTAGCGTTATGATGGACGGCTCTCTCGAAGCCGACGGCAAGACTGCTGCAAGCTACGAATATAATGTCGCTGTAACGCGTTATGTCGTCGACGTTGCCCACAGTCTCGGCGTCTCCGTCGAAGGCGAGCTTGGATGTATAGGATCGATAGAAACACTGACAAGCGCAGCGGAAGACGGACAGGGCGCCGAAGGCAAGCTAACTCTCGACCAGCTTCTCACGGACCCTGACCAAGCCATCGACTTTGTAGAGCGTACTGGTGTCGATGCTCTCGCCGTAGCGATAGGGACGAGTCATGGTGCATACAAATTCACGAAGAAGCCTACCGGAGATGTCCTTGCTCTCGATCTCATCGAAAAGATCCATGAAGCCCTTCCTAACTGCCACCTCGTCATGCACGGCAGCAGCTCGGTACCGAAAGAGCTCGTCGACATCATCAACGCCCATGGCGGCGCCATCCCTGAAACTTATGGCGTCCCTGTCGAAGCCATACAGCGCGGCATCGCCGCTGGTGTCAGGAAGGTAAACGTCGATACCGACAACAGGCTCGCCATGACAGGAGCGATACGTACGCTCCTAACCGAGAAGCCCGCAGAGTTCGACCTCCGTGCATATATGAAGCCGGCACGCGCGGCGATGCAGAAAGTTTGCGAAGAGCGTATGACACAATTCGGGCAGGCCGGCCACGCGCCAACAACACCGATCGTCACCCTCGAAGAGATGGCGAAGCTCTACAAAGATGGAACCTACGGCGAGGCCGCTAAACCCACCGTCATAGCATAGCCTTTTGGAGGGACCCTGCCCCTCCAAACCACCCCGCCAAAGGAAACGAAGTTTCCTCTGGACACCTGTTTACCATGTCGCCACACTCTCGTCGTCTGTCGCTTCGTTACTAAGAATTGCACCAGCTAAAAAAGCGCTTAGCCCTCTAAGGAGGGCTCATTTTCGGCTTACGCCAAAAATGCCTGCGCTTTATGACTGGTGCAATTCGCAAGCGAGTCCCGCCATCGGCGATTTTTGCTAATCCGCAAAAATCCTCTCCTCGACGGGACAAAAGATTTTCGTTACTATCTACAGGACTGT
>JABHNK010000049.1 GCA_018694295.1 Waddliaceae bacterium | reverse complement strand
GCTGCATTGGCCGTGCTGCAAGGGCGTTCTGCTGCGGTTTCTACATTTAGGGTTTTTGTTATTACATAGCATATTGATGTAAAAATATAAATTTTGAACCATGCCAAAAATACAAATTTTAAGAGGAGAATATTATGCTTGTTCGTGCCAGAGAGCTTTTTACAGAAGGAACCAGTTTATGTAGTCAACTACAAAAGCTTGATAAAGAAGAAGATGCTGTTCTAAAAAAATATCAAACCAAAAGAAAGGTGGCACTTACGACAGCGATTGTTTCTGGTGTGGCAATTTTAGCTTTATCGCCTCAAGCATTAGCAAAATTTGGAGTCCCGCCTCACGGAAGACTTGCGAGCGATTTGGTTGCTTGTGGGCTTGTTAGTATGCTCTGTTGTGTTGGTGGTATTCTCACGTTCGCTTTTCTTCAATCTTACGGTCCTAATAAATGTCTGTTTAAAAAAGATTTAGTGCGTGTTGCGAGAAAAATACAGTCTATCGATGTTATGTTAGGACAACAATCTGGAATAACGGCGAGAGAAAGGACTCAAATGTCTGAGGCCAAAGAAATGTTTTCTACTAAATTGGAAAGAATGAAAGCAAAATACTCAGGAGGTCTCAATATAACGCGAGAAGCTCTTGAAAGGCAGCTGACAGCTAAGTTGTCGAAGGACAGAAGTGAAGGCGTGCAATTACAACAAGTGCTTCCTGTTTAAATACGCGCCCTTTTTGCTGCATTGGCCGTGCTGCTAGGGCGTTCTGCTGCGGTTTCTACATTTAGGGTTTTTGTTATTACATAGCATATTGATGTAAAAATATAAATTTTGAACCATGCCAAAAATACAAATTTTAAGAGGAGAATATTATGCTTGTTCGTGCTAGCGTGTTTTTTCCAGAAGGAACCAGTTTATGTAGTCAACTACAAAAGCTTGATAAAGAAGAAGATGCTGTTCTAAAAAAATATAAAACCAAAAGAAGAGAGGCAGCAGCAACAGCGATTGTTTCTGTTGGGGCATGGGTAGTTTTAACTCCTGAAGTATTAGCAGTAGCCGGAATATCGGTGGTCGGAGCCGCAGTTCAAGCTTGGTGGATCGGTGGATCGGCGGCTAGTATTATCGGTGGTGCTAGAGGTTCGATCTTGTCCATTGTAAGTCCATTTTTTTTTAATCCTAATAAATATCTGTTTGAAAAAGATTTAGTGCGTGTCGCGAAAAAAATAAGCTCTATCAGTATCGTATTACAAAATGTTGGAATAAATGATGGTGAACGATCTCAAATAGAAGAGGCTCAACAATTATTTTCTGATAAATTAGAGCTTATGAAAGAAAGATTCGGACGTGAAAACAAGATAACGCGAGAAGAGCTTGAAAAGAGGCTACCAACTTTGTCGGATGTCAGCGGCGATCATTTGGGATCACAGGAGGAGCTAATAGTAGTTCACAATCCTTTAGTTAGAAGAAGGGGCGCGCGCCAGTATTCACGACTATGATAGCACATTAAGCACAAGCCTCCACATTATCAGACGTTGTGATTTACCATCTACAGCACGCGTAGCGTGGTGAAAAGATATGTGTCGTTAAATATTTTTTACGGGTTTTATTCCCCGCAGCTTGCTGCGTAACTAATAACTAATAACTAAAGAACGATACCCCGTAGCTTGCTGCGGGGAGGTTCATTATTTTATTGTGGGAAGGACTGGTCGTATCATTAGTAGTGTATTGTGTCTGTCATCCGTGTTGTAAGAAAGCGCGAAAAAAAGAAGATACAAAAGATTATATGAAAACCAATCAATAGACCTAGCGGTATAATATATCACCTTTCCCGCCAACATTATCAGACGCTGTGGTTTATATCTCGACAGCACTCGTAGCGTGGTGGCGACTGCGGGTGATCAGAATTCAAGGGACGGCCTTAGCCGTCTCTTGAATTCTGATCCTCTGCGCAGCATGAGCCCATAATTGGGGAGTCCAGAGGGCATACGGCCTTCTGGCGGGGATTGTCAAGGGGCAGGGCCCCCTTGACTGACATTAGAGGGTGTTGTTAAATTCGAATTTTTGTATAATTTTCGTATTTAGTGAATTTATAGTTAGCAATTAACAGATTTTTTGAGGGAGTGTTAGAGATGCTTAAAGGTTGTAAATTACCACCTACAGGTGAGTGTCCAGTAGAAGGATATAAAGATGCTGCGTTTTTGCAGGTATCACAGGGATCGAGTGTTGGAAGGATGTTTGGTGGCCGAAGTGTATTTCGTGCTTTTGGAAAACTAGGAAAACTAATGAAGCAAACAGGAGGGCTGATTTCAACAGCATCACATGAGCTTCCCAGGATAGTATTAGGAGCAGTAGTTTTATCAGCGGTGACGAGAGTGGCACAAGGAAGTATGGTAGGATTTCAAGAGACACGTCGAGATGTTGCTCCTATCCTTCCTCTCCAAGTATCGAGAACGGCGGATGGTGTATTACAGACGGTATGCCAGGGCGTTCTTGCCAAGGAGTCATCTTTTAAAGAAGAATGCCGACAGCGACAGTATGATCCTGAAACATTTGTTGATATAGGTTGCTCTCATGCTGATGTTATAAAATTTTGTGAAGACATCTTCGGGATCGAGAAGGCTCCTGAGCCTAGCGGGGACGTAACTGTTGTCGAGGAAGAAACGTTCCCACCATATCCTACAGAAAGGCAATGTTATGATAGTTCTTATTTCATGAGAAAAGTTGTCAATGTTCGAGAGCCTGGCGATGTACGTCCTATGCCGTCTTCTTGCAGTACGGTGGTACATGCAGGGGCTGATTCTTTTTCCCTTCAAGGATTAAGCCCGGAAGAGAGTGTTGCGAGAACAGTAGAGTGGTGGCGTGCCGATGCGGGAAATATAGTTGTGATGGGTTGTGAAGAGCAGATATACGAAAATCCGGTACCTGAAAATGTCGCGATACAGCGTAAAACAGATTCGGGTCCTGCGCATTTGAAGCTTAAAGCGTATCCGCATTATAACTCGGCCTCGGCGTATGAAGTATATGATTATGTACTAAGACGTATTAGGAGTGATCTAATAGATCACAAAGATCTGCCAGTGTATAATATCGGTGATGATCACGTTACCTTATCTAGAAATATAGGACCTAGTGTAAAAATATTATCAAAACCCTATACAGTACCGAGAAACGTTACTGCTGAATGTTGTCCTTCAATGAGAATTGACACTGCAGTAGTCAGCGTGGTAGATTGGCCTGGAGGACAAAATTTCAAAGCAGCTATAGTAGTCAAGCCGATATATGACGGAGAAACATTATTATCAAGGCCTGTCAAAGCCATTTTATCTGTCAATGGTATATGTGAAGAGGTAACGATCATAGAAGATTTGGGTGAATATGAAACTCATGATTTTAAGATAGATGTTGGACCCAATAGTGTAGGGTTTCTGGTAGATGGTGAAGAACTCCATAGGGTTGATTTTTTTCTTGATGGTGATATGACAGCTGTCGTAATTGTGACGGGAGGTGGTATTCCTAAAAATGATACGAGAAGGATTTCTCTTGGATACGGAGCTTTAAAAACTTATGATGTGTTAACTGTGCCACATGATGATACTAATACAGGCGATTTTGTAGTAGATGGCCCATGTTCGACGCCCTTACGATTTGAGCAAGACTGTGATCCACGAACGTCTGTGGAAGAGAGACTTGAACCATATGCGTTTTTTGTCTATCTTGCTATGTTCACAGCCATCGTAGCCATCGCAGCCATCGCAGAGATTGGAAAACGTTGTAAAAAAAGACCTGAGAATGTATCTACTAGTGTTCTCCTTTCAGCAAGACCTGTAGAGCCACCAAGTGTTTTGGAAGAGGGAGCAGTAGAGTTTTCTGAATGACACTAAAACAGCAGAAATATTACACGTTGTGGTTTATATCTCGGCAGCACGCGTAGCGTGGTGGCGACTGCGGGTGATCAGAATTCGATGGGCTGCTTTAGCAGCCCCTTGAATTCTGATCCTCTGCGCAGCATGAGCCCATAATTGGGGAGTCCAGAGGGCATACGGCCTTCTGGTGGAGATTGTTAAGAGGCAGGGTCTCTTAACATTAGCTTGCCATCTTGGAGTGTATAGATTTTGTCGCACATCGTGGCGAGTTCGATATCATGAGTGACGATGATTAGTGCCTTGTTGTGGTCTTTCACGCAGGAGAGGAGGATGGCGTGGATAGCTTTGGAGTTTTCGTGGTCGAGGTTCCCTGAGGGCTCATCTGCGAGGATTATGTCTGGGTTATTGCATAGTGCACGTGCTATTGCCACGCGTTGTCTTTCGCCGCCTGAGAGGTCTTTTACGTTGAAGTTCGCTCTGTTTGTTATGCCGACCATTTCTAGTAGGGATGTGGCACGTTTGTATGAGGGGGAGTTTTTCGTGGTGGTTTTACGGCTTATCTTTGCTGGCATCAGGACATTTTCTATGGTGGTATAGTCTTCGAGGAGGTTGTAGTTCTGGAAGACGAAGCCTATCGTTGTTTTACGTGCTGCTGGAGAGGCTTTTTTCCCTAGGAGTGTGAGGGAGCCTTTGTCGGGTTTCTCTAGGGTGCCGATTATGTTTAGCAGCGTTGTTTTCCCTTCTCCTGAAGCGCCCATTATCGCTATAGACTCGCCTTGCTGTATTGTGAGGTCTACACCGCGGAGGACAGAGACTTTTGACGGGTGTCTGAAGGTCTTATGGATATTTTCTGCGTGTAGGACGGTTTTTTTCGTCATCATTCCGACCTCAGCAGTTTCGTAGGGTTTAGGAGCGAGGCTTTTATTGCGGGGATGACGCCTGCTAGCAGTGACGTTGTCGCCGTTGCTATTATTACGAACTTCAGTGTGCCGGCGCTTAGCGTTGTTGGCAGTGTATCGCCGTAGAAGGTGCTGTTGAGGAGTTCGTGTCCTTGTATAGCGCTAAGGACATCGATTATTGCTGGGAGGTTATGCATCGTCGCTATTGCTGCTATAGTCCCTATCCCTGAGCTTATTATGCCGATTATTATTCCACAGAAGCCGAATATCAGCGCTACGCTCCATCGCGATGCTCCCATCGACTGTAGTATCCCGATTTCTTTCTTCTTGTCATTGACGAGGAGGACGAGCATTGAGATGATATTCGAGCATGCTACTATCATTATTATTATGGCGAGGAGTGAGAACAGGTATTTCTCGCTTTGTAGCTGTTCGAGGATGTCTTTTGTGAACTCGTATTCCCTGAAGGTCTCGACGTTCCAGTATTTCGCGAGGCCTTTTTCGGTGAGACTCTTCGTTATAGAGGTTTTCACTGTGGCGGCGGTGTTGACGTCGTCGAACCATACGTTTATTCCATTGCCGAAGGTGTTGTCGTTGACGCGTGTCGTGGCGTTTATCAGGGACGTCACGCTGCTGTCAGCAAGGACGAACTTACCGCCTAGGGGGATGATTCCGGGGTCGTAGAACCCTGCGACGTACATCGGGACGCGCTGCTCTTGTAGTGATCCGGCGGTGACCATATGGTATGAGAGGTATCCTCTGTCGCCGAGAAGGACGCCGTGGTCGCGGAAGCCTTTACCTACGATGACGCCTTCGCCGAAGACATCGTCGGATGGTATCACTGTGGCATCTTCGACGGTATATATCCACGGTGGTGGAGTTTCGGGGGCGTCTTCGAAGGCTTTTGTCGTCGTTGCCGCGCCGATTGTTAGCTCTCCATATGGCGTGGAGCCTGAAAGCGTGACGCCTTTGATGTCGATCTCTATGTTGAAGATGAGGTCTTCCGGTGATTCTGCCGAAGGTATCGATTTTTCGTCGAGTGAAGCTTTTATCATAGTATCACCGTCGACGAGGGCGAAAGCCGAAAGTTTCGGTGTTTTCAGCATAGAAGGGGGGATATACCATCCTTCTGGGGGAGTCTTCAGGTGTGTTATCGTGGTGTTTTCTAGGAAAGCATCAAGCTTTTCGTGGAATGTCTCCGAAGAGACGCTGTCGTCGCTGGAAGGCATGTCTTCTGTTGCTGCGTCTGCTGATGTCGCTAGTAGTGCGAAGATATTTGCGAGGTCTGAAGCTGTGGGTTCCAAGGTTATTGTTGCTACGCTGTGGTTTTTGGCGTCGAACGATGAAAGGTAGCACCCTTGTGTTAGGAACGTCTGTGTTGTCGATCCCATGCCTTCGTTGCTATGCCTGACGAGACGTAGACGCATCTGCGCAAGAGCGTGGTCGTAGTCGCCGGCGGTGAGGCCTTGGCTTTGTAGTAGGGAGAACGTATCTTTTACGAGGTCTTTTGTCGTGCCGGAGGCGTTAGTGTCGGGAGATCGCCAGTATGGAGGTATCTCCATATCGATTCCGGGGTCGTAGGGGTCGGTACTTTCGGCGGACAGCTTCTCGCCGATGGTCTTGGTGGAATAGTCGGAAGCGTCGCTGATGCTGTCGACGTTATAGTAATACGACTGGTAATACTCTTCTGTTGGGGTGAGCCTTATTGGGGCCGTTAGGGCTACGAGTTTTTCTACCCACCCTTTTTCAAGGCCAGTCGTTACGGAGAAAAATACGAGGATAAGCCATACTACTACTGAGATTACCAGCGTAGAGATTATCGTGATGATAGATACCGAAAGCTGACGGCGCCGAGGAATAAGATACTTATATGCTACAGAAAATTCAAACAT
>JABHNK010000048.1 GCA_018694295.1 Waddliaceae bacterium | reverse complement strand
GTTTTTGAGCTGGTAACTGGTAACTGGTAACTGGTAACTGGTAACTGGTAACTGGTAACTGGTAACTGGTAACTGGTCACTGGTCACTGATTCTTCCCCGGCACCCATGCCGTCATTGAAAAGCGTAGACCTTCTTCCATTGTCATATCGACGGGTTTCACCTGTGACCGTGGAATCAGGACTGTGAAGCCGCCGATCTGGTAGCTTAGAGGTAGGAAGACAGCGATTTCTTCGTCGGTGTTGACGCCATCTTTTTCCCACGAAAGATCTTCGAAAGTCTCTCTTGTTACTATCCCTATAAGGCGCGTTCCCATGACTTCTACCATGACGACACGGCTTTCTTCGCTGGCCTTTGCCGTACGGAAGAAACTCATAATGTCGTAGATGGAGTTGTATAGCGTCTTGACGAGGGGTATACGCTTAAGTAGTCCTTCGCCCCAGGAGTATACTTTTTGTATGATGATGGTATTGACGATGATGCCTATGATGAAGATGGCGATAAGGGCGACGATGATGCCAAGGCCATTGAAGTAGTATTCTGCTCCGATGAAATGTATTATGAATCCGGCGAAGGCCGTTTCCATCATCTTATACATCCATGTTATCGCTGCTATTGTGATAACTATTGGTGCTATGGCGATAAGGCCGCGTGTAAAAATTTTTCCCATGCTTCTCTCCTGAATGCATTATAAAAATTTAAATATACGGATAATGCCCTTGCGAAGCAACAGAAAAAAATCTTGAGGAAATCTAACATAGATAGTATCGTCTTTGTATTCCATAACAGGAGGATGTCATGAAAAAACAACAAGCTATATTTTTTGTACATAGGATGCCAGTACCGCGATATCTATTAAATGCTTTCGAGAGCGCCAGAGCTTTCAACCCTAAAGTGCCGATATTCCTTATCATCGACGAAGTAGACAGCCTCCCAGGAAAAGCATTGGCAGCATTAGACGTTGTGCCACTGAAGATAGCCGACCTCGAAACTCCAGAACATCGACGTTTCTGTGAAGTATATAAGCACGTCTCCGGCAATAGCGTAGAATACGAAAGGTTCTGCTTCTCACGGTGGTTTTATGTGGAATCAGCGATGAAACAGCAAGGAATAACACAGGCGATGCACCTCGACTCCGACTGTATGCTGTTCACAGATTTCGATAGCATAGTGTCGAAGCTAGGAGACTGGAGTCTTACCATCTCAGAGAATTCAGGACATAGCGCTTTTATCAACGGAAGCCTGCAACCTCTTCTCGACTATATTATAAAGACGTTTTCCGACGACGGATATATACAAAATAAGCGCGATATCATGGAAAAAAGCAAGACGCCGGCGTTTTTGAGTGATATGTCGTCATTGGTAGAATATGTCGCCGACGCTGATACCGCTGTCGATGATGCCACCCTTGATATCGGTGGGGTCTTGGACCATAACATCAACGCTGCAGAAGGGTATGTTTCCAGAAGAAATCATAAGAAAATATTCTGGAGCGTAGAGAATGGTATGATGATACCATATTTCAAGAAGAAAAAGTCCGGAAAGAAGGAGCGGGCATTTACAGTGCACTTCCAAGGAAGGCAGAAGAAAAGGATGCTTAGATACAACAGGATTGACATCCCCAAAGCTATGACATATCCACTGTCATATCTAGGAGCCTTTGTTAATAATGCCGTACCGATTTCCGACAAAAAACTTTTCACGAATTGACACTTATACGTTATCATAAAGAGTACGTAGATTATAAAAGGTAATAATATGAAAATAGCAGTAGTAAAAGAACGCCACGATGGCGAAAATAGAATTGCGATGATGCCCGCCACCGTTGGCAAGCTCGTCGACAAAGGTATCACCGTCCTCGTCGAAGAGGGGATAGGCACTACCGTTAACTGTACCGACGCGATGTATCGCGAAGCCGGCGCAGAGGTCGTCGCCGATAAGAAGAAGCTCCTCGCCGAAGGTGATATCGTCATACGCCTTAGGAAGCCTCCACAGAAAGAGGTCGCCGCTATGAAGAGTGGCAGCATACATGTCAGCTACCTAGACCCTTTCAACGAAAGCTCGCTCATCGACGCCTTTGCCGAAGCCGGCATCAGCGCGATAAGTATGGAGATGATACCGCGGACGACGATAGCACAGAAAATGGACGCCATAAGCTCCCAAGCATCACTAGCAGGATACGTCGCAGTGATCCTCGCCGCAGAGAACTTCGATAGCATATTCCCGATGATGATGACACCAGCAGGGACACTGTCACCGGCGAAAATCTTCATCATAGGCGCCGGCGTAGCAGGCCTGCAGGCGATAGCAACGGCTAAGCGCTTGGGCGCACGAGTCGAAGCTTTCGACACAAGAGCAGTCGTCGAAGAAGAAGTGAAGTCCCTAGGAGGAAAATTTATAAAAATCGACCTAGGAGAGACAGGACAAGACAAAGACGGCTATGCAAAAGCACTGACACCAGAACAGCTAGAGATACAAAGGCAGGGGATTGCTAAGGTCTGTGCCAAATCCGACATCGTAATAACGACAGCACAGCTCTTCGGAAGGAAAGCCCCGCGGATAATGACTAACGAGATGGTGACGATGATGAAGCCAGGGTCAGTGATAATAGATATGGCAGTAGAAAGCGGTGGAAACGTCGAAGGGTCGGAAGTAGACAAAATCGTCGACGTCGACGGCGTAAAGATCATAGGATACGGCAACCTCCCAGGAAGAGTGCCTAGACATGCCAGCGAGATGTTCTCAAGCAATATATACAACCTCCTCGAGGAGCTGTGGGACGAAGAAACCAAAATCTTCGCCCTCGATACCGACAACGATATCGTCAAAGGATGCCTTATCACCCACGATGGTGCTGTCGTCAACGAAACAATAAAAAACCTTAATAAATAGAGGACCCTACACATGGAAATTAATGCCCTCGTATACCTTTGTTTTATCTTGTTTATCTCTATATGTCTCGGTTTCGAGCTTATAAGAAAGGTCCCAGCTATCCTGCATACGCCGCTGATGTCAGGGTCTAATGCCATATCGGGCATCGTCCTCGTAGGAGCCCTCGTCGCCACAGGAATTGAGGCAGGGCCGGTAAGTACAGCACTAGGGTTTCTCGCCGTAGTCTTCGGGACGATAAACGTCGTAGGAGGATACCTCGTGACAAATAGGATGCTCGCAATGTTCAAAAAGAAAAAAGTGGAAGGTGAAAAATAATGAACCCTGTAATAATAAACTTCGTATATCTTTTCTGCGCGCTCTGCTTTATCTTCGGAATAAAACTCCTTAGCTCGCCAGCAACAGCACGTCGTGGCAACCTCATCTCCGCAATAGGAATGCTTACAGCCGTCGTCGTAACACTGTGGGACCAAGACGTCATATCTTTAGAATGGATATTAATAGGACTGGCAATAGGAACCATTATAGGAATACCAATAGCCCTACGTGTAAAAATGACGGCAATGCCGGAGATGGTAGCGCTGCTAAACGGCTCGGGAGGATTAGCAAGTCTTCTGCTAGGATGGTCGTCGTACCACGCCGATGTCAACGTCTCAACACTAGACGCCGCAACAGTTTTCCTCGCAGTACTCATCGGAGGTCTTACCTTCACAGGAAGTATAATAGCATGGGCTAAGCTGAAAGGCGTTAAATGGATAAAAGACCGCCCAGTGCTGTTCCCCGGACAGAAAATATTCAACGCCGTACTGCTCCTCGCCGCTATCGCACTAGGATGGTATTTCTCGGCATACCCAGCAGCGCCAATAAGCTATACCTTCTTCATAGTAATAGTATCGATAGCCCTAGTCCTCGGTGTCCTCGCCGTAATACCTATCGGCGGCGCCGATATGCCAGTAGTTATAGCCCTTCTTAATAGCTACTCAGGACTAGCAGCATGCGCAGCAGGGTTCGTCATAAACAATATGCTCCTTATCGTCGCAGGGTCGCTAGTAGGTGCCAGCGGGATAATACTCTCCATGATAATGTGTAAGGCGATGAACCGATCTCTAGCAAACGTACTCTTCGGAGGCTTCGGAGCGATAACGACAGGAGGGAAAGAATTCGAAGGGGAGATGAAGGCAACATCACCACAAGATGCATACTACGTCCTCGAAGCAGCAGAATCCGTCGTCATAACACCAGGATACGGCCTCGCCGTAGCACAAGCACAACACGCCGTAAAAGAACTAGGCGACGTCCTAGAGAAAAACGGCGCTGACGTGAAATACGCCATACACCCCGTCGCAGGGCGTATGCCAGGACATATGAACGTCCTCCTCGCCGAAGCTAACGTCCCTTACGACCAGCTCGTCGAGATGGAAGATATCAACCCAATAATGAACACCGTAGACGTATGTATCGTCGTAGGAGCCAACGATACCGTTAACCCCGCAGCACGAACAGACGAAACAAGCCCAATATATGGCATGCCAATAGTCAACGCCGACTACGCAAAAACAGTGTTCGCACTGAAACGCGGCCGCGGCAAAGGCTTCGCCGGCATCGAAAATCCGCTATTCCTCGCAGAAAACACCCGCATGCTCTTCGGCGACGCAAAAGATACCCTCACAGCCCTCATCGCCGAATTCAAAAGTTAAGGGTCAAGGGTGCTACGCACACCCTTAACAATCCCGCGCCAAAGGCGGTGTCCGCCTCTGGACTCCCCGGGTAGACGACAAAGAAAAGAGCAAAGGCGTCTCGCCTTTGCTCTTTTCTTTGCTGCCGTCATCACCATCACAATTGCGATGGCAATGAGATATGTTAATTTTAAAATTGTGAAACAGGTTGTTGCACAAATTACTTGGGACATAGCATACTTATCAAAGAGCCAACAGGCTGTTGGCTAAATTCACTGGGAGTAATATTAATGAATAATAAAAAAATAAGTGACAATCAAAAGAAAGCATTAAAGATATTGGTAGAAAAGTTAAAAGAGATTAATTGGGTTCTGATAGGCAGTGCCAGTCTTACTTTACATGGTATTGATATAGAGCCTAACGATCTTGATATAAAAACAGATGTGGATGGCGCAAAGAAAGCAAATGAGCTTCTAAAGGAATTCGTAATTAGCCCTGTAAAGTACAGCGAGAGCAATATGTTCGGGTCGTATCTGGGGAAATTCAAGATAGAGGGTGTCGATGTTGAGGTAATGGGCGATTTAGAGTATAATGTGGCTGGTGAATGGGTATCTTTTAAGCACGCCCATAACCTTAATACTTTTGTAGAGATTGATGATTTTAAAGTTCCTGTACCTTATTTGGAGGATATTACTGAGGCTTATAAGGTTTTAGGAAGGGAGAAAGATGTTGATAAAATTCGAATGATTGAGAAAAAGCTTGATAAAAAAGAAAATATCGCCGAGACGGAAAGGCTGTTGCTGAGAAAAATATCTCAGGGCGATCTTGAGTCGATGGCAAAGCTTTTTGCCGACCCCGTAGTTATGAAGTATTCTCTCAAGGGCATCTATTCTTTAGAGCGTTCCAAGGAAATTCTTAAGACGATGATCGAAAACGACGAAAAGTACGGCTTTGCAGCATGCTCAGTCATCATGAAGAAAACAGGAGAATGGATGGGATTTTGTGGGCTTTGGTGGGAAGAAGAAGATGGCGAGCTTAAGACAGATTTCGGGTATCGATTTTTCTCGGAGTTCTGGGGAAAGGGATACGCCACAGAAAGTGTTAAAGAGTGTCTGAAATATATATCAGAGAAGCTGCCAGGAGTGGTGATAAACTCTTATATCGAGCCGACAAATAAAGAGTCCGTACGCGTCGCAGAAAAAACAGGGATGACATTCGTTAAAGAAGTCGTGTATTATAACCTCCCAACACACCTATATATTTTTGAGCAGAATGTTAAGAGGAATTACTAGTGGGAAAAATAGTTATTTATAAAGGTGGCTTTCAATATGACGTCGTCAATATGTTCGCAGAAGAACTGTGTGAAGGATTTATCGCCCTAGGAAAAGATGCTGTTGTTGTCGATATCTTAAAGAAAGAAGAAAATACCATAATATCATTATTATCGGATTCCTGCGATGCCGTTATCAGCTTCAACGCAATCGGAGCATTAACACGCAACGGGGCGTCGGTGTATGATCTGTTTGACGTCCCATTTATAGCTCTTTTGGTCGACCACCCTTTTTATCATTATGATCGCTTCAAAGACATTGAAAACTGTACGGTAACATGTTTAGACCTTTCACATATACGGTGCCTGAAAAGGGTCCTTCCAAGGATGAAGACGTTGCACCTCCCACACGCAGGAAGCCTTGGCGAGGAAAACTTATGCTGTGACAAAGATATCGATATCTTGTTCGCAGGAACATATATAGGATCGGAAGAAGAGGCGAAACAGAAGCTTCAAGGTGCTAAAAACCCCGTTCTACAGAAAATCTTCGAGGATATCGTACAGGCCAACCTCGATGACGATGCCCAGGCCTTGGATGAAATGTTCCTAAAATATGCCGAAGAAAAAAAGATAACAATGGATAACGCGGGAATGCTGTTGCTAGAATGCCGCACAGGATTAAATATCTCAGACTTTGTCATCCGTAATATCAAGAGACTTAGAGCTCTTAAAATCCTCGACGATGCCGGCGTCACTGTAGATATTTATGGAGATAACTGGCCTGATGATCTCTTCGTAAACCACCGCATTCACGATGCTGTGCCATTCAAAGACGTCTTGTCGTTAATGAATCGTTCAAAGCTCGTTCTCGATCTGAGTTTCTATCCCGAAGGCACTCACGAGCGTATTTTTTCTGCTATGCTCAATGGCGCATGTGTGCTGACGGATTATAATCCATATCTGGAAAGTATCCCGATGATAAATACGTTTAAATGGAAGGATCTAAAACAATTACCAGAACGCGTTGAAGCCCTTGTTGCTGACAGCGCAGATTCTTTTGAAGAGCGCGCTATAATGCAAGAATATGCAAAAAAACACCATACATGGAAAAACAGAGCCGCAAAGCTGTTAGAGTCAGGGTTTCTTAACTGATGATGACGGAAGCAAAAGCAACAAAAAAAGGCCTCTGACGATTTCGCCAGAGGCCTTTTTTATTGTTCATTGTTCAATATTCAATGTTCAATGACTAATACATTCCTCCCATGCCGCCGCCCATACCTGCTGGCATTGCTGGAGCGGATTCTTTTGCTTCTGGGACGTCGACGATAGTAGCTTCTGTTGTTATTAGAAGGCTTGCTATTGAAGCGGCGTTCTCCAGGGCGCATCGTACGACCTTTTTCGGGTCGAGAATCCCTGTCTCTATCATATCGCAGAATTTATCGCGTAGAGCGTCGTAGCCGTAGTTGCCTTTGTGGTCTTCGACGTCTTTTAGGATGATAGCGCCTTCCATTCCGGCGTTTTCGGCGATCTGCTTAAGCGGAGCGCTTAGGGCCTTGGCGATGATTAGGGCGCCAGTCTTCTGGTCGCCGTCGAGGCCTTCGGCGATCTTCTTGACGCTGGCGATACAACGCACTAGAGCAGCGCCTCCACCAGGAAGGATACCTTCTTCGTAGGCAGCAGCAGTAGCATGCTGGGCATCTTCTACGCGGTCTTTCTTCTCTTTCATCTCTATCTCTGTAGCAGCACCAACGCTTATAACAGCAACGCCACCGGCAAGCTTAGCGAGACGCTCTTTGAGCTTCTCCTTGTCGTAGTCGGAAGTGCTATTTTTTATCTCAGCGCGTATCTGTGCGATACGTCCTGATACAGCGTCTTTCTTTTTAGCTTTGCCTTCGACGATAGTGGTGTCGTCTTTCTTGACGATGACCTTCTTGGCGCTTCCTAGCATCTCGAGGGTGGTGTTCTCGAGCTTATGGCCAAGCTCTTCGCTGATGACTTCGGCGCCAGTAACGACGGCGATGTCCTGAAGCATGGCTTTGCGTCTGTCACCGAAACCAGGAGCTTTGACGGCACAAATCTTAAGACCTCCGCGGAGTCTGTTGACGACGAGAGTAGCTAGCGCTTCGCCTTCGACGTCTTCGGCGATGATAAGAAGAGCTTTTCCTGATTCTGCAACAGCCTGCAGAAGGGGAAGCATGTCTTTTATGTTGGTGATCTTCTTGTCGCAGATAAGAATATAAGCATCGTCGAAAACAGTTTCCTGCTTCTCGGCATTAGTGATGAAATACGCTGAAAGATAACCCCTGTCGAAATTCATTCCCTCGACGACGTCAAGAGTAGTCTCGAAACCTTTGGCTTCCTCGACAGTAATAGTCCCGTCTTTGCCTACACGCTCCATAGCATCGGCGATGATGTTGCCGATCTCTTCATCGTTGTTAGCAGAAATAGTTGCTACCTGGGCGAGCTCTTTCTTGTCCTTGACAGGCTTACTGAGACTCTCGAGCTTGGCAACGACAACCTTAACAGATTTGTCGATGCCGCGCTTCAGCTCCATAGGATTGGCGCCAGCAGCGATGTTCTTAAGACCTTCGGTGTATATCGCCTCGGCAAGAACAGTAGCAGTAGTTGTTCCGTCGCCGGCCTTGTCAGCAGTCTTGCTGGCAACTTCTTTGACCATCTGCGCACCAAGATTCTCGTGTCTGTCCTCAAGCTCTATCTCTTTAGCAACAGTGACACCGTCTTTGGTGATGTGCGGCGCGCCATAAGACTTCTCAAGGATTACATTCAACCCTTTAGGGCCTAATGTCACCTTTACAGCCTTAGCAAGCGTGTTTACGCCTTTCAAAATGCTCTGACGAGCTTCTTCTTGGAATTTTATGTCTTTAGCAGTCATAGTATTGTGTTCTCCTTAGTGGTGTTTATGATTATTCTACAATGGCGATGATGTCGTCAGCGCGTACAATGATATATTTCTCGTCGTCAATAACAATCTCTTGAGAAGAATACTTGTCAGTCAAAACCTTGTCGCCAATACTTACAGGCATGGCAATGATAGCGCCGTTTTTGTCCTTGCGGCCAGGACCCATAGCAACGACTTCGGCAGTCTCTTGCTGCTCTTTCGCGCTGTCAGGAAGAATAATCCCTCCCTTCATAGTCTCTTGCGACTCAAGACGCTTTAATAATACTCGATCACTCAATGGTCGTAGTTTTTTGCTCATGTTTAGCTCTCCTTAAATTAGTTACAAGTTGATTTCGAAAAAGATGATCGTATAACAACTTCGCTTTTTAAGCAAAGAAATTTAGCAGAAAAGACAAAAGAGTGCTAGATTGTTTTTGAGGCTTTTTCTTGACAATTTAAAAATTTAGGACGATATAAGAGAAAGAAAAGTTAAAATTTTAGGAGCCTATACCATGACGTTTTTCAAGCGAGCCATTATTCTTTGTACAGTAATCATAGGGATTTCAGCACCTTTTTCGTCGTCGTGTGCCGAGGTTCCCGTTGAAGAAGAAGTCATTATTCCTTCGCCATTGACGCTTTCGCTAAACTGGTGGATTGCTTTCGATGTCGCCGAAGCCGACTTTAAACAGAAGATATCTGATCTCAAGGGAGAATTGTATTCTGTACGCGATGCTGTTGACGAGGACAAGCGAGAGAGAATCTCATCGTTGATATCGACGATACTTTCTAACCTTACTACGTTGCATGAGATTCGTAGCCGTGATAACGGGCAGGCGGTGGAGTCTTTGGTGCTTAAAGAAACATACACCATCGAAGAACAGCTTAAGCTTTCAAGGGAGATCGTCAACAAAAAAGGAAGCCTGAAAATCCTTGACGCCGATTATAATAGGAAACTAAGAAAAGCCGACGACATAAATTCGCGTATCGACAAGCTTTTCCTCGACTACCTAGGATACGAAGACCCTTCTCACGAAAAGATATTCTTGGGATTCGCTATAATGGTCCAAAGGTCAGAACTACAAATTCTTAGAGAAGAAGCAGACTATCTAAAAGATCGTATTGACTTCCAGAAAGAAGCCCTCGAAGATGTTAATAGCGTCCTCGACAGCGCACAGCGGCGCCTGTATGTCGAAGATGTTGACTTCAAAGATATTGAAGATGATATCGCCTTGGCAAAAAAGAGCCTTGAAAACGCTGAAAAATCCCTTGTAAAAGCGGAGTCTTCGACGATGATGTTCTCCGGAAACGATGAGATTTCACGTCTGAAGCAAAGAGGTCAGCAGCGTAAGGTGACAAACGCACTTATCGAAAAACATCTTAGCGCATCGACATTGGACTTCCTCAATGCAAAATATCTCCTCCTTGATATCTATGCCCACGAGGACGTAAGAAGCCTCGAAAATATCGAGAGAGATGTTCAGGAACATAGAATCCGCCTTGATAATAACAAAATCTTACTAGAAGAGTGGCAGGACGCGACGCTTCACGAACAGATAATCTTCGGACAGATGTTTACCGGACTTCGCGAAACACAGGGAAGCGATAAGGACGTCCTAGAAGATATCTTCGAAGATCAGCTGGAACTTATACAGGGAACGTTTTCCCGTATGGCACAGCTCGACCTTCTTAACTACAACATAGAAGTAGTCCTTCAGCAGGTTGACTATTTCGTAGAGAAAAACTCGTCATATTTCGAGAACGTTATCAGTAATATCGGCTCGTGGATAGAAGATGTTAACGGCGTTGTACGCGAATGGCTGTTTTTGACGATATTCAAAATCAACAAAGAAGTCCCCGTAACACCAGCATCGTTCCTTATGATGTTCTTGATATTGATAGTAGCATACTTTATATCAAAAGCATTCAGACATATGCTAGTGAAAGTAACACAGAAACGCTCGGGGATCTCAGAGTCTAACGTCTATGCACTCAAAAGAATCGTGCACTACGTCGTTATGATAATAGGCTTCTTCATCGCCCTCGGATCGATAGGGCTGAACTTCAGCAACCTCGCAATAATACTCGGTGCATTAAGTGTAGGTATCGGTTTCGGACTGCAGTCGATAGTCAATAACTTCCTCAGCGGACTCATCATTCTCTTCGAGAAGAGTATAAAAGTCGGAGACTATGTGAAACTGGAATCGGGCGACTGGGGGAAAGTCATCGCCGTAAATGTCCATAACACAATAATACATACCTACGACGGCACAGATATCATCGTTCCTAACGCCGAAGTCGTAACACATAACGTGATAAACTGGACGCTATACAATAAGTTTATGCGCATCCATATTCCATTCAGCGTGGCATATGGCACCGATAAAGACCTCGTAAAAGAAGCAGCACTCGAAGCAGCAGGACGCGTCCCAGCAACCATTAAAGATAACCCACGTGTTAAAGATCCGGATGTGTGGTTCGTAGAATTTGGCGATAGCGCTCTTAAATTCGAACTCATCGTATGGGTCGATATCAAAAATTTAGGGAATCAAGGGTCCTTTAAATCAGCGTATATGTGGGAGTTAGAAACATCACTACGTGAACATAACATAACAGTGCCGTTCTCACAACATGACCTATATATCAAGGAAATTCCCGACTCAGTAAAAAAAAGACTTGTCGATAAAACACCCGAGTAGTAACGTCCGGATTATCTATCTATCTATAGAACAACGAGGATTTTCCGTGGTAAGTTGTCTTGTGCAGTCAAGTTTTATTGTCGCCAACATCAAAGGTCTGCATACGCGACCTTCGACGGAACTCGTACGCTGTGCCTCTTCTTTCAAAGCTAATATAAGCCTCACCAACCGTAATCTCACCGTTGACGCTAAGTCTCTCTTAGGAGTGTTGATACTTTCTGCCGCTCGCGGAGCAAAAATCCGCGTCGAAGCCGAAGGCATAGATGCCGAAAATGCTGTCGAAGCGATCCTCGACCTCGCAAAACACCAGTTTTATATATCATACTAACAATGCTGCGATGCCGCATTTCATTGAACATTGAACATTGAACATTGAACATTGAGGCACGGTTCAAAACATGCCATTTTGGGATAACAGTTGATTCTACCATAGAGCTCATAAATAGCGGATAGAAGAATTTCAGAATAGGACCTTCTACCACAGAGAACACAGAGGGCACAGAGAGAAAAGCGGCTGGGCTAGGGGTTTCACCCCTAGAACCCCGAGGATTTTTTGTCTTTTGGGAGATTGGGGGTCT
>JABHNK010000047.1 GCA_018694295.1 Waddliaceae bacterium | reverse complement strand
TCTGTAAGCGCTACAAAGTTTTTTAAATCCTTTTCCATTAGAGGGATGTTGGAACAAAACAAAAATGGAGTACAATATGAAATTAACTAAAATATTATTGGTCGGGATCGCAGTATTATCAACTACTGCTATGTTCGCCCAGCGTGCTGGAGACTATGAAGAAATTCTAGATTTCTCTGAAGCGCAAAAAAAAGAACTTACTCATCTTGGTAAAGGTGAATTAAGTATCGGTGGCGATGTTCGCTTTGAATTCCAGAGCATCAAAGAAAAATATAACGATCTTGACGTTACTGGCAGCAAAAGCCGTAACAATCCTGATGCTGTAACTACAGCAGACCAAGGGTTTGATGTAGAAGTCAACCTAGTTATAGATCACAAAACTGAAAACACATGGGCACACGCTAAACTTGCTTTCGATAACGATGCAGGCGCTGGATCAGTCATTGATACAACTAATGTTTCAGAATTTGCAGCTGCTGGCGTCCATGATTTCACAGGCGCAAACAACAATATTGCTCTTGAGCAAGCATATTTCGGAATCAACCTTTTCGAAGATGGCGCATCACGCTTAGATTTCGAACTCGGACGTAACTTTGGTTACAAATGGTTCGATTCTAAAATACAATTCGCAAGCCGTTTTGACGGTGCTTTCTTGAAGTATGGCAACAGCTTCGAAGGCGTTGGCGATTTCTATATCAAAGCAGGATCTTTCCTAATAAACGAAAAGAGAGATCACTACGGTTCTGTTGGAGAACTTGGTATAATGGATATTGCTGATACTGGCTTATATGTTAAGTATTCGTACATAAGCTGGCCAAAGAGCTCTATTTCGAACTATTATCGCGAAGTAGCCGCTTCTAACGACATCAACAGAGAATTCCAATTCAGAAACTCACAAGCAACTCTTGGTTATGTTTTCAACCCAGCTTGGTTGAACAACAACGAGACAAAGCTTTATGGCGCATATCTTGTTAACCACGTTGCTCGTAAAGAAGGAATAGTAGCAGACATTAACAGCAAAGAAAACGCAGCATACTATGTTGGCCTATCTGTTGGCGATGTAAAAGTTAAAGGCGACTGGTTCGTTGATGTTAACTATCAGAGCGTAGAAGCACAAGCTATCGCCGGTTTTGATGTACACGGCATTGGCATTGGCATTGGCGACACAGCCAACGCTGAAATGTATACTGATCGTTATGGCAACACCAACTATAAAGGTTATGAAATTGATGCTCTTTATGCAATAACAGATAGTCTTTCAATCAGCTTTGATTGGGAATCTACTCAAGTTCTTGAAAAGCGTGTTGATACAGCCGAACAGCAGCATAGCTACAAGAAATTCGAAATCGAAACTATCTACGCATTCTAAGCTAGTTTAGTAAAGATTGTGGTGGTCATATGACTGCCGAAGAATTAGGGGTCTCATTGAGGCCCCTTTTTTTGTGTCTGTTAATATCCGAAAAGCTCTTTGGCATTAGGAAGCCACGACTCTTTTGATAGCTGGGATGATGCGCCATGACCCGGGATAAAGTTGGTTTGAGGAGGAAGGGCTATAAGCTTTTCTAGCGATGCCCACATCTTCGAAGCTTCACTCGTTGGGAATGATAGGTTTCCGATACTTCCCTTAAAGAGAGTGTCTCCGGTGATGACAATATTGTCCTCGGCACAGTAGAAACATACAGACCCCGGAGAATGGCCGGGAGTATGGATGACGCGTAGGCTTGATTCTCCTACAGAGATTATCATGCCGTCTTCAAGGAAGCCGTCAGGATCGACGCCTTCAATATCATCGGGAAGCGGAAGCCCATCGGCGCCGGGATTGATGAGGTTAGGAGCATCGTCGCGGTGGACGAGTACAGGAATGTTATAGGTCGCCTTAACCTTTGCGGTGTCGGCGAAATGGTCCCAATGAGAATGTGTGAGAAGTATCGTTGTAGCAGTAAGGTTGTGTTCTTTTATGTGGCGGCGTATAGGGGCGAAGCTATTGGGGGCAGGATCGACGATAAGGGCCTGTTTGGTGATAGTACAAGACACAACAAGAGCGTTGGTTTGGAAGGGGCCTGAAGGAAAGAGAGTGATATCAATCATAGAGAAGCTCTTAGAAGAATTTGCACCGGAGAGGATTCGAACCTCTAACCGCCCGGTTCGTAGCCGGGTACTCTATCCAGTTGAGCTACCGGTGCATGGTAACAAAAAATATTATCGCTCAAAATCTCTTTTTTCGCAAGAAATATGTGCCTATTGCCTGAAGATCGATGCGTTTTCAGGAGATACAGCATAGTTAGCGCGGAAGGGGTTTATGTCGACGCCACCACGACGCGTATAGCGAGCATACACCATAAGCCTCTCAGGAGAACAGCGGGAAAGGATGTCGACGAAGATCTTTTCAACGCACTGCTCATGGAAATCATTGTGTTCGCGGAAAGACACAATATATTTTAAAAGGCCTTCACGATCGATAGCAGGGCCCCTGTAATCGATAATAATACACGCCCAGTCCGGTTGTCCTGTTTTAGGGCAGTTCGTCTTTAGAAGGTGCGAAAAAAGGCTTTCTTCGACGATGTTATCTCTACAGCAGAGGAAGTCTGCGTTTGGCGTATATGTATCGATTGTGACGTCTAGGCCGTCGAGACAGAAGCCGCTACAGTAGGACTGCGCAGGAAGGAAATCTTCAGAAGATGTAATTTTTATTGATACAGGAGCTTCGGCGACATCCGACAAGTCTTTTTCTATTATAAAAGAAAGTTCTTCGACAGAAGTGAAGGCTTTTGTGCTGAAAGAGTTGAGATATAGTTTCAAAGACTTGGACTCGATAATGTTCCTCGAGGAACATGGGAAGGTAATAGAGCCTATTGCGACGCAGGGCTTACCCTTGGCGTCGAGCCAAGAGAGCTCATAAGCATTCCAAATGTCAGCGCCTTCAAAAGGCAGCGGCTCCTCGATACCTAAAATATCGCGTCCATGTTTGCGTGGTATGGGGTATAACAATGACGGTGAATACTCCGAAGAATACACAACTTCATTGCCAAGAGGGGCGTTATCTAAAAAAGAATTATCCATAGTATATAGGGTATCATTAGATGTATTTAAAAGTAAAGCGGCTTTACGGCGCCTTTCATGGGTATAAAGAGAGAAAATGATTGTTATAAAAAAAGACTTTTCCTAAAATGTAGTTTCTTATTACGCCTGGATAGCTCAATTTGGTAGAGCAGCGCATTCGTAATGCGAAGGTTGGAGGTTCAAGTCCTCTTTCGGGCATAAAATCCTGCTGTTTCGACAGCAGGATTTTTTTTGTGTTGTTTTTTTCAAGGGGCATTAATATCCTGTTAACGTAAAAAGCAATTTAAGAGAAGGGACAACATCATGACAATGACAACAGAAGTTGAAGAGCGCAATGTTGCAGTACAAGAACATTGTGGTATTATTACGGCGATACGCGAGGAGATGGGCAAGGCGATAATAGGACAGAGCGCCCTTATTGACAGGCTTCTTATTGCCCTTCTTGCCGATGGACATATTCTTCTTGAAGGGCTGCCTGGTCTGGCGAAGACGCTTGCCGTTAATACATTGGCGCGGACGATATCGTGTGATTTCAAGAGGATACAGTTTACTCCTGACCTCCTTCCTGCTGATCTTATTGGCACATCGATTTACAACCCAAAAGAAGGGACGTTTTCAGTGAAAAAAGGCCCTGTTTTCACCAATATCGTCCTTGCTGATGAGGTTAACCGCGCGCCACCGAAGGTGCAGTCTGCTCTTCTTGAGGTCATGCAGGAAAAACAAGTTACCATAGGCGGCGAAGCATTTGCTACCGGCAATCCGTTCCTTGTCCTTGCCACGCAGAACCCTATAGAGCAGGAGGGAACTTATCCTCTTCCAGAGGCGCAAACAGACCGTTTCATGATGAAAGTAACGATAGGGTATCCTACGCGTGACGAGGAGAAAGCTATTGTCGCGAAGTATGTCGGAAATAACAACAACGCTCCTAATGTCGAAGCCGTTATTGGTAGCGAAGACATCATTAAACTACGCGGCGTTGTCGACGATATATATGTCGACGATAAGATCACAGAATATATCCTCGACATCGTCTTTGCAACAAGGACGCCTAAAGCGTTTGGTGTCGATATCGAAGGGCTTCTTGACTTCGGAGCATCTCCACGGGCGACGCTGACGATGACGCAGGCGGCGAAGGCACATGCTTTTCTCAATGGTAGGGGTTATGTCACTCCTCACGACGTTAAAAGCGTTGGCCGTGATGTTTTGCGGCATAGACTACGCCTTTCTTATGAGGCCGAAGCCGAAGAGATTACGTCTGACGACATTATCGATAGAATTTTTGCTACGATTTTAGTTCCATAATACCAGTTCCTAGGGGAAAGGCACAAATGTCTATTATCACCAAAGAGCTTTTTAAAAACATCCGTCGCATACAGATACGCACGAACCGCGCCGTTGATGATATGCTTGTAGGGTCGTACCATTCTGTCTTTAAAGGGCGTGGTGTGGAGTTCGAAGATGTACGTGAGTATCAGCCTGGTGACGAAGTGAGGAGTATCGACTGGAACGTTACGGCGAAGATGAATTTCCCTTATATTAAAAATTTCCGCGAAGAGCGAGAACTTACTGTTATGATTATCGTTGACATCTCGCCTTCGTCATTTTTTGGAACGACGGGCAAGCAAAAAAACGAGCTTGCCGCAGAGATAGCGGCGGTGCTGGCGTTTTCTGCGATAAAGAACAATGACAGAGTGGGGATGATCCTCTTTTCCGGGGGCGTCGAAAAATATATTCCTCCGCAGAAAGGTGTAAAACACGTTCTTCGCATGGTTAGGGAGCTTTTGACGGCGGAAACGTCTCAGAAAACAACGAATATCGCCGCAGCTCTTGATTTTTTTGGGAAAGTGCAGAAGAGGAGGGCGATATGTTTTCTTCTTTCAGATTTTATAACGGCAGACTATTCTCGCTCTTGTGCCATTGCAGCAAAACGCCACGACCTCATAGCACTTTGTCTTACAGACCCAAAAGAGCGCACGCCGCCGAAGGCAGGAGTTGTAACCCTTAAAGATCTTGAGACTGGTAAAGAGCGCATTATCGATATGTCTCGCGAGGCCGTGAGGACGGCGATAGCTGGCGCTACGAAGTCGAGGCTTTACAATAACAGGAAGCTTATGGAGAAGGTCGGCGCTGGTTTTGTCGATATCGATACAGAGGGAGAGTATTGTAAAGCGATAAGGGATTATTTTGTTATGAGGGAGCGCAGGCGGTAAATAATGAAAAAGCTTCTTATCCTTCTTATTTTTCCGGTTTTGCTATATAGCGAGCAGTCGTGGCACGTTGATAATGGCGAGGGGTTTTCCGTATCTGCAACGCTTACTCCTGAGGTTGTTGAGGTAGGGGATACTATTTCGGTATCTTTGGCGGCAACTTTTCCTGTCGGTTATAATGTTGATATCGAGAGGCTTCGGAACGCTGTCGTTCGCGACGCTGTAAAGCCTTACGAATTCATCGGTGAAGATGTACAGGAAGGCAATGATGGAGACATGAATGTAAAAGAGGTCGTTTATACTCTTGACGCCGTCCGCGAGGGGAGCTTTTCGGTGAGGTTTTTCGACATAGTCTTTGTTAGTGATGGCGATGACGATGTCGTTGTTTATGGCGACGTTTTTTATTGCGATATACAGCAGCCTAAGGTTTTTGATGGCGTCGTTGATGATAGCATCAGCCTTCTTCCTGTCCAGGATAGCCCGGCCGTTGTGTTGTCAGAAAACTGGAATAAATCTTTTTCCCGTGGTGGTAACGGTTTTAATATAGGCAAGTATATATCTTGGATAATTGCGGCAGTTGTTTTCTGTGGTGGGATTTTTTCTTATCGTAGTATTAGGAGAAGGTGTAAAGTCAGGACTATTGTTGAAGAAAATCCACGAACTAAGGCGCTATCAGCTCTTGATGTTATTGAAGGGGAGTTGATGCCATCAAAAGGTCTTTTCGAGGAATATTATGTCGCTGTCACGGACGTTGTCAGGAAATATATCGAGGAAATTTATGGTTTAAAGGCCCCTATGGCGACAACAGAAGAGTTCCTTGATGATATTGTTGGACATCATGCTTTCACGCCAGCAGTGCAGGAAGCTCTTAAGGGATTTCTTTTTCATACAGACCTTGTGAAGTT
>JABHNK010000046.1 GCA_018694295.1 Waddliaceae bacterium | reverse complement strand
CCCCTCTCGCCGTTGTCGTAAAAGTAAGATTGTATCTTTACGTTTGTTATAGGAAAAACAAAGAAAGGAAGTACAATCAATGACAATGGCGACAGCTGTGCGTCCGCTGCGCGCGCTCTGCGCAGTGGGCGCGCTCTGTGTGCTCTGTGTCTCTGTGGTGAAAAAATTGGGGTTTGTTGCTTTTTATTGCAGGAGCGGCAGAGCACCCTGGGAAACTTTGTGGTAAAAAAATCGGTAGCGCGTAACATCACTAATTAAGTGTAAGACATGATGGAAGATAAACAACTACTATATTCTCAGGCCATAATATCGTTTCTTAGAAAAATAAAGAAGCAGGCACGCGAAATCCTCCGCGACGAAGTCGGAGCGAAAGTCGGCAAGAGCCGCTTTACTATATCTTCTTATACATACCCGCTTAATATCGTCGTCTTCGAGAACCCTCGACACCTTGGATATTTCGATGCCGATATCTACGAGATAGGAATACACAAAATCCTTATGCTTTCTCATAACAAAGAACAGCTGTCAGCGATACTACGACACGAGATCGCTCATTACCTGACCTTTATACGATATGGTACCAGCGTCGAAGACCATGGCAAGGAATTCCGTAAAACCTGCAGGAAATGCGGCTGGGAAAAAGACGTCTATGGTGCCTCGACAAAAGGAACAGAAATTGATATGCCTTCGTCACTTTCGACTTCGGCGCTTTCACTGACACGAAAGATACAGAAACTCCTAGCACTAGGAAGCAGCAGCAACCATCACGAGGCAGAACTGGCGACAATAAAAAGTCAGGAGCTAATGGTGAAATACAACATCTCCAAAGCAGAAAAATTACTCGATGACGACGACGATGAGATGATGGTGAAAAGGGTATTACAACATAAAAGATATTCAGCGAAATTAGAAGCTATGACAACGATACTGCGTACGTTCTTTGTCTTTCCCGTGATAAACTCCGGGAAGTCGTGCGTATACCTTGAAGTCTTCGGTGATCCTTGTAATGTCATAACGGCAGAATATGTCGCAGCATTCTTAGATAAAGAGTTAGAGAATCTATGGCTTTCAAAGAAAAGAGAAAAGAGAATGCCTAAAGGTTTAGCCAGCAAAAACTCCTTTTTCCGTGGTGTGGCAGAAGGGTTCTGCAATAAAATAAAGGAACAGGCGAGCAAAGACACCGAAAAAAACTCAAAGGCGCTAACAGTCCTTACAAAAGACCTAGAGCGAAGGGTTCCTATGGCATACCCAAGGCTTAGAAAACGAAACAGCAAACATCGCCATTGCTCACAAGGAGCAGCATTAGGGAATAAAGTTGGAAAAGAGCTGCAAATTCGTAAGGCGTGTACAGAGAAGTCGAAAGACAAGAAATTCCTTATCGGATAAACATTACAGCGACATCATCATCATCATCATCATCATCATCATCACTAGAATCGACACCTTCACCAATTGGAGACAATGATTTGGAGTCATCATCATGAGCATATAAAGTCTTAACCCGCTGCTTGACATCTTCAGCAGAGCGAGCAATTCGTAAGGCCAATTGTTGTTCCTGGGGGGCTTTCGATAAAAGGGCAGTATCCCTTTCTATTGAATCTAATGAAAGTATAATCGTGGCAAGCGCACGAGAAGCTCTTTCTGTTTTTTCTGAAGCTCTTGGAAAATAAGAAAAGGAGCGGGTTTTTTTTGTGTGCGGAGTGGTCAAAAGATTTCTAGGTGGTAAAATTCCTGTTCGTGTGCATTGTAGGTTTTGTTGACAAATAGAGTCTCTTCTGCTGTGTCCTACAGGGATAGTTTCACTACGAGTTCTCTCCCGCAGTCTAGCCATAAGAGTTTTTGCGAAGTCATCTAAAGCCAAGCTTTTTAATGATATGTACTCGTCATTAGCGATTTGTGCCCCACTGCGGTTGATTTCCAGGACTTCTCCAACACAACAACTCGTCCTTTTTTCAGCGCTGTATAGTTTTTCTATGTTTTGAGTTATTGTTCGTATTTGTGAGAAATAGCTTTCCGTTTGTTCTAACGTCCATCCTGCAGGATTTTTTCCAGCAGGGCTTTTTGAAGATTCTAATACTGTGCCTTGCTGCTTATCAATTAACTCTTGTAAGTAATAAAGAGCCGCTTTTAAAGGGAAGTAAGTTCTTTCTTCCATAATGAGTGCTCGGCCTAAGGCGAAGATTGCTTGTCCTTGATATTTACCCTTTGCTATGTCGGTTAGATTACCCGTAAATTTTAGATAACTGTCTTTAGCAGCACGCAATCTTGATATCGCCTCTTCATCTTCCATGAAAAGAGCAGGGTTCTCATCATATTCCAAAAGTGTTTTTAAGTGTTCGTCATTAGGAAGCATCTCTGCCCACAGGGCTGGGGCTTCTTTTTCTATGCTAATTATAGGATCGGAAATGCTTTTTCCTAGGTCAGCGATAGGAACAGCACAACACTTAATTTCCTCTACAATAGTTTCTATTGTTTGTGGTTCTTTCCTAAAACCTTCTACTAATGTCATAACCCGTGCCTTCATCTTTTCTTCGATATCTTCGTCAGAAAACCTAAAATCTTTAGGATTGCGACCTTCTAATTCTGAAACAGCAATGCCGACTGGAATGGGGATAATTTCCCCAGCGTTACTTATCGTCCCTAGCGATCCGAATTCGCTTAAATTAGGAACCGTGCCGTCGATTTGTTTTTTAATAATATCTAACATTAAAGGAGTGACAAGGCTTTCTTCTTCACATTCGCATAAAAGATTCATGATATCTAGACCATATGCTTTTTTGCAGGCTTTTATAATTTCAGACAGATCGCGCACTGTCTTTTTACGGCTTGAGCCTTCACTGCCAGAATCCATGGTACTGCTTTTGCGGGAAAAAGTGTTTAGGTCGTATCGCATGCTACGGTCATGATTACATGCTGAGCAAAAAGCCAGCGCTCTTAAGGTCTCATCAGAGCCTTCCATCAAAAGGAAAGTGTTTTGGGCTACACCTGAAGAGTGATCGATATTGTGATAGGGAAGCTCTCCTCCAAAAGAGTACTCTACCTCTAATAGGCCGACAAGGGAAATGCCATACAAAAGACATGCTCGTATTTGTGCTAATTTGTCCTTTTTATCTAAAAGTTCGTCTTGCAAGAGCTCGTTTATTCTGTTTGGCATATAATTCTGTAATGCCTCTACGCTCTCGCTATATGTTCTATGAAGTAAAGTATTCTCGATGTCAGTATTTGAAGTGGAATCTGTACGCAAAAGCCGAAAAAGAGTTTTTAGTTGCATTATGAACGCAGAAAATTTTGTTATATCAAAAGGATAGGCTGATATGCATTCTTTGCCGCATTTTTTTAGGGAGGCATTTTCCTGCCTAATGCTTTTGAAAAAGGCCTGTTTCTTTTCACCAGAAGCAGGGCTTGCGAGAGCCATGACAAGAGAGCGCAGAACGAGTTTATGTTCGATGCTTGAACTTGATGAAGGAATGTGTGATAAAGCAGGAGCTTCCCTTTGAGCTATTGCCGTGCGGGGAGGTGTATGTAAATATTGTTCACGGATTTTATCAAGAGCTTTTCCTGTTTGGAGTGGTTCGGGCTGTGTGGAGACGCTTTCAGAAGGCAAAGCAACATATAATTCTGCCCGTTTAATATTAGTTGTTGATGGCGCACTCATAAAATCCTTTTGTTTTGTTTGTATTTAATAACAATAAAGCTGTTTTTGCTTTTTAAAAAGTAAACTATAGCTAGATAGTATTATC
Source organism: Waddliaceae bacterium (assembly GCA_018694295.1). NCBI lineage: Bacteria > Pseudomonadati > Chlamydiota > Chlamydiia > Parachlamydiales > Waddliaceae > Waddliaceae bacterium. Next base: position 7,006 of record JABHNK010000046.1, on the reverse strand, counting down.
TTGTCAAGCTTTTATTATAATAATGGGTAAGGAGTATAGGATAGCACTTATCGATTGTCTTATTATAACAAGAAGAAGTACAATTACATAGGAAAAAATCAAAAAATACCAAGGTGGCCGATGAGATACAGAAAACTACTGTTTATACCGCTTGTCGCTTTTGCATTTACATGCTTTGCTAGCGAAAATAGCCAGCATGACAGCACTATATCGAATGCTGCTTTCGAATATGTAGTGTCACCATCAGAGACATATAAAATCATTGAAAAACTCGGAGAAGGCGCCCTTGCGGAAGTCTTCGCCGTAGAGAATTCCCATGGCGAAAGCTTCGCGCTGAAAGCATACAAACACTGCGAAGAAACGCTCCAAGGGGTTTTCTGGGAGCACCTTAAAGATATAGAAAGAGAATATCAGCTAGGGCTTATAGTCAACCACCCAAACATCGTTAAGCCTATAGAATATTTCTTCGACGTTACCGAAGAAAGCGAGTATGTGGGATACCTTGTCATGGAGCTCGTCGAAGGAGAGACAGTGTATAATTCCGAGCGTAAGATGTGCTCACAACAAAAGTCTATAGTATTGGCAGGACAGCTTCTCGACGTCCTTCATTATGCCCATTCTCTTGGCTTCATGTATCTCGACCTCCATAGCAACAATATTATGATCGAAAAAGGTGAGGATATCAAGATTGTCGACCTTGCAAGCTTTTTTTCCTACGAAGAGCTAAAAGAATTCTTCGACAATGACACCACTACCACTGCCGACGACGAAACAGCGGCGCAACAAACATCTGACAGCAGTGAAAAAGATAATACCCCTCCGAAATTGACGACGGTACGAAAAAATAAACTGCAAAAGTTCTTCGAAAAGCACAAAAAACTCGTTAAAGTTGTAAAAAAAGAAATTGATCGCATTAAAAAAATTCCGAAAAGAATCTCGAAGAGCAACGACGCCTATTGTTATGACGACACCGCCGTCGTCAAGAAGCATATGGACCCTATATATATAAACAGAATAGCAAAACTGTGTAGGACCCTGGTGTCGAAGTCCGACAGTATGAAAGATGAAAAAATCAATGTCTTTATTAATATTATGAGCATAGTGTGGGACTTCGAAGAGAGCCTTGAAGAAGACGAAGATGTTGTCTTCGAAGAATGTTTACAAAGTTTGCAAAACACATTATACCAATCCCGGAAACACTATGATACACGTTGAAGGAATATCAAAAAGCTACGGAGGAAGGACGCTTTTCTCCGACGTCAGCTTCACAATAGGAAAAGGGGAGCGCTGCGCCCTCGTCGGTAGTAACGGTTCAGGAAAGACGACGCTGCTAAAGATCCTCTCCGGCGCCGAAGAAGAAGATTCTGGAAAGATACGTATCCCAAAAGGTCTGCGTATCGGAGAACTCCCTCAGCATCTACGTTTCGAAGAAGGCACCCTCGTAGAAGAGGCTTTGCTAGGGCTTCCAAAGGAAATTCGCGATGAGAAATACCGCGTTGAGAAGATCCTCAGCGGCCTGGGATTCTCCGAAGAAGACTTCAGCATGCCGCCAAACAGCTTCTCCGGAGGGTATCAGCTGCGCCTTGCCCTGACGAAAGTCCTCGCTGGAGAGCCAGACCTGCTTCTTCTTGACGAGCCGACAAACTACCTAGACATCGTAGCAATACGGTGGCTAGAGAAATATCTACGCGCATGGCGTGGACAGATATTGTTCATCTCACACGACAGATCTTTCGTCGATGCCTTATGCACCCACGTTATCGGCATAGGACGTGGCGCTATGACGAAAATCGCTGGAAACCTAGAGAAATACCACACCACAATATCACTACAAGAAGAGACGTACGAACGTACCAGAGAGAAGATAGAGAAAAAGAAAGAACAGATGATCTCTTTTGTTAAACGCTTCGGAGCAAAAGCAACGAAAGCGTCACAGGCACAGTCGCGGATGAAAGCCCTTGAAAAGATGGAAACCCTCGACACCCTACAACACGAACGTGACCTTGCCTTCAGCTTTCACTACAAAAAATGCTATACCAAGAAAGTCCTAAGCGCTCACAACCTGTTTTTTAGCTACAACGCCTCAGAGAAACTTATAGAAAACCTCACCTTCGAAATCGGCAACGGAGAACACATAGCAATAATAGGGAAAAACGGAAGAGGGAAGTCCACGATACTGAAACTATTGTCTGACATGCTTACACCGTCTTCAGGAGAAGTCGTCGCCGGTAATAATGTCATAAAGGCATATTTCGGACAGCAAGATATCGCAGCATTAGATATGACGAAGACAATAGAAGAAGAGATAGTCGATGCCATACCAACAGCAGCATACGACGAGATCCGTAGCGTCTGTGGGACGATGCTCTTCACCGGCGACGACGTCAAAAAGACGATAAGTATATTGTCGGGAGGAGAACGAAGCCGCGTCCTTCTTGCAAAGATAATGCTTACACCGGCAAACGTCCTTATCCTCGATGAGCCGACACATCACCTCGACATCGCTTCGATAGAAGCCCTGATGGACGCTATAGAACGTTTTCCAGGTACCGTAATCATGGTGTCGCACGACGAAGCGATACTTCATAGATTCAAAGCCAATAAGATAGTGATATGCAATAAAAGCCGTCAGCAGACGTTCCTAGGAGATTACAGCACCTTCCTAGATAAAATAGGGTGGGATGACGACGCCACAAAGACAAAAACTTTCGACGGTAAAAAGGTCAGCGCCAAAGAAGAAAGACGCCTCCGTGCAGAAATCCTCGCAGCAAGAAATCTTAAGCTTCGCCCTATAAAAAAACGTATGGAAGTCGTTGAAGCGCGAATAACAGCTCTTGAGGAAGAAAAGCAGTCACTTGAAATTATGTTGGTCAACGTTGCGCAAGAGAATGGTGACGATATGGGGCATTTGACGCGTAAGCATGGGCTGGTAAATAAAGAGATAGAAACTTTTTATTCCCAGCTTGACGATCTTATGTGTAGAAAAGAAGAAATCGAAAAAACAATGAATACCTAAAGAGAAAAAACAATGAATGTCATGGAATCACTGAGAGCTTCAGTAAATGAACTCAATCAAAAAAATGGTCTTTTAGATATAGTAGAAGCGATAGATGCACCGAGAGGTCAATGTAGTGTTAGATACAACCCTATATACAACTTATTCTCAGGGCATAAAGATCTATGGAAGCAGATAGTAACAAAGAAAGGTCATGCCCACTTCAAAAACAGGTTTACGGGTATCTCCATAGGATTCCAATCTCATGGTAATGGTAATTCTATCCCTTCTACACAAGCAAAAACAATGGCTGACCAGCTTAAAGAACATATAAATTTACTCGCCACAAAAATATTTGAATGTGAAGTGGAAACGCTGAAAAGCGGAAAGGTCGATTTTGAGCTTGTAGAGCAGCGTTATCGAGAACAACACTCTTCAGAAAAGGTGTCACCGAAAAACAAAAAGGTGGAACAAATCTCAAAACACAGGCCAGGAAAAAAAAGACGTCGATAGAAACATAGACAACAAAAGACGAGAAAGAAAAACACGACCTCGAAAATATGATGGTATCGGCAGCGCAGCAAGCCACAGGAGACATGCAAACCCTTACGCGCAAGCACGGCACCATACATAAAAATATCGAAGCGCTATACAACGAACTCCACGATCTTATCGAAGAACAAGAAACTATAGAAAAACTATAGAGAAAAGCCTTTTATTTCATCGTTGACCTTCTCTAAAAGAGCATCTTTTGCATCTTCTAGAAGCTTCTTGGCTTCTGGAGAGTTCTTGTCGAGATATTTTAGGATATATTCCGCGAGATCGACAGCTTCTTGATATTGCTCTGTGTCATAGAAATATTCTGCTTGCTCGAGAAGATAGTCTACCTTAACTTCAACGGTTTCTAGCGTCTTTGCTTTGTCAATAGCAGCAGAACTCGTTGCTACGTCACCTTTGGCATCACAGCCCGATAAGATAAAAGCAAAAGATATTAATATAGCGCCTATTATAATTTTTTTCATGGCATACTCCAATAGTATATGGTTTTAGAACAGCATTTTTTAGAATATACTTCGCAGAAAAAATGTCAAACTTTATTTCAATGCCTTACTAAAAGCTATACGCTATAAGAATTATTCGTCGATGAGACTTTCAAGGGTGCCGCCAGCCTTCTTGTTCTTATAAACAATGCGCGTGACATTGTAGATAATAAGTACGACAAGGATAGGATAGCATACGCGCAACACCGGCGCTGTAACAGACGTTATACCGCTGAGGCCGAAGAGCGACATCACAAACGTCGCAATCAAGGTGATGTCGATGGAGATGACGTTATTACGCTTTCCGAACGATTTTATGGCATATACCTTGAGGAAGTCGGCATAGACGATAACGATAGCAACGGCAGTGGTGAAACACGCCAAAACGATCGCTATAGAAGATATTATGCCGAGATGTGTCCCAAGTGTTGCCTTGGCAATAGTAGCAAGAAGCTGCTCTTTAGGGACGCCGACGAGGGCGCCGCTGTTTACAGAAGCAAGATATATAAGGCCGGAATATACCGCACCGATAAGGCTTATGCCTATGAGGCTCGCGCGTAATGCCAAACTCAACGACGCCGAATGGTTGACGTTGTTGCGCTTGAGCAAAGAAATAATAGACGCCGCAAAAAATAGCGAAGCTATAAGGTCCATGGTATTATATCCTTCACGGATGCCAAAAAAGACGTGAGATGCTACGCCGGCATTAACATCACCTTCGGTGACGACACCGCCGAAAATACCTTTTATTATTATTATAGCAAGGCACGTCAAAAGCATAGGCGTCAAGACATACCCCAATATAGGTATTATCCTGCTTCTATGGTGTACGACGAGGAAGACAAGGAGACAAAAGACAGAACTAAAGACCCACACCGGCGGAAGCCATGTGTATGGCTGTAGGCTTGCATAGCTGAGTGCTATACATCGCGGTGCAGAACCTAACGGTATCCATATGGTAAGAAGTAGCGCCGTCAGCAAAAAGCCACCGTATTTCCCCAAAGTTTCGAAGAAACGCTTGTAGTCGCCATGGAAGATCACCATAGCAATGACGCCCAAAAATGGAGCGAGGACTCCTGTCAAGATGAAGCCAATAGTAGCAGGAAACCACATGCTCTGCGCCTCATTCCCGATAAATAGCGGGAAAATAAGGTTGCCAGACCCAAAAAACATAGAAAAAAGTGCTAAACCGACAATAAGCGCCGATGGTTTTTTTAAGTGCATCATGATGTGTGAACCCCTTATATAAATACAAAATATTTTACTGCAGATGTCATTAAAAGTAAAGACTTTTATCAATGATCAATGATCAATGAACAATGATCAATGTCTTATTTAATCTTGAAAGAAAATGGTCTCTTTAGCATAATGACAAAGAAAAAATTTTGGAGAAAAGGTCTGATGAAGAAGCTTAAAAAATACATAATAATAACCGTTTCGGCGCTAATCATCATATCTGGAGCCCTCGCCGGCACAATATACCATTTCGTCAAAGGCGGCATAGCGCAATACTCCGGCACTGTAGAACTTCCTGGCTTGAGCGCCCCCGTCACAATAGAACGCGACAGCTACGGCATCCCCACGATAAAAGCTTCGAACCGTGCCGATATAACACGGGCGATAGGCTTCACGCACGGACAAGAACGCTTCTTCCAGATGGACCTCCTCAGAAGGAAATCGGCAGGAGAGCTTTCTGAGCTCGTCGGTAAAAAAGCCTTGCCCCTCGACAAGAAGCAGCGCTTCCATCAATTTCGCAAGCGTATGCAAAAAAACTTTGAGATGATGCCCGAAGCAGAAAGAAAAGACCTTATCGCCTATGCTGAAGGCGTCAATGCAGGCGTCAAAGCCTTGTCAAAAAAACCGTGGGAATATTATCTTCTTGGTGGAACGCCACGAGAGTGGATGCCAGAAGATAGCATGCTTGTCGGTATCGTCATGTTCCAAGAGCTGCAAGACTCGACGGGAGAATTCGACCTCTCACGAGGATATATGGAGAAGCTGTTGCCTCCGGACGTATACGAATTTTTTGTTAACAACGGCTCGGCATGGCAGGCGACATTGGACGAAAGCATCACTCCTATGAAACCGATCCCTGGCGAAGAGTCGTTCTCATACCTCTATAAAAGAGGCCTTACCGAAGAGGAACAATTCCCCGAAATAATGCCTATCGGTAGTAATAACTGGGTTATGGACGGCAGCCACACAGGAGGACAAGGCGCCATCGTCGCCTGCGACATGCACCTAAGCCACAGCGTTCCTAACGTATGGTACCGTGCACATTTTGAATATTACAACGACAAAGGCGAGGAAATCGTCGTCGATGGCGTGACATTGCCGGGAGCTCCACCGATAGTCTTAGGAAGCAATGGAAACGTTGCTTGGGGGCTTACCGCTTCGGAGATCAACGCCACCGATATCGTCATCATAGAAGAAACGGAGCCAGGATATTATAAGACACCTGACGGCGTGATGGCATATGAAAAAGATACGGAAATCATCAATATCAAAGGCGGAAAGACTGCAGAATGCGACGTCATTAACACAATATGGGGTCCCGTCCTAGACAAGACCTTCTTCGGTAAGCCTGTCGCATTGAAATGGGTCGCCCATGAACTTCTAAGTGTTAACATGAAACTCGTCCTCTTCGAAGACTGTGTGACGGCAGAAGAAGCCCTCGAAAAAAGCAAGAACGTCAGAACCCCCGCACTCAACCTCGTCGTCGGCGACAGCGAAGGCAATATAGGCTGGACACTGATAGGATACGTCCCCAAAAGAAAAGGCTACGAAGGTAATATACCTGTCTCTTTTGCCGACGGGACAGCATCATGGGAAGGATGTCTCGACGCCGAAGAATACCCCATAATATACAATCCCTCCTCAGGGATCTTGTGGACGGCGAATAACAGAACCCTTGGCAACGAATGGACAGGACTCCTCGGCGATGGCGGATATTTTAGCTCGGCACGCGCAT
>JABHNK010000045.1 GCA_018694295.1 Waddliaceae bacterium | reverse complement strand
GTTGGTGCTGTCGATGACGATGATAATGTCGTAGAATTCCGCGTCCTTGGCATAGGACGTGGTGCTGAAATTGGTGCCGCCGTCGTCGTAGAACTCGACGATGTAATATATTCTCCTATCCATGATACATATGGTCATGTTGTTGCTCTTGTCGATACCGCTAGCGGTAAGATTGCTGAAAGTTATAAGTATACCGCATATGGTGAAGAGAAAATCTTTAATAAAAAGGGTAAAAAGATTGCCATATCGAAGTTAGCAAACCCTTGGCGTTTCTGTAGCAAGCGCATCGACGATGAGCTTGGCCTTGTCTTCTTCGGCAAAAGGTATTACTGCCCCGAGACGGGACGCTGGACGACTCCCGACCCTCAAGGTTTCGGCGATGGTCCGAATCTTTATGCTTACGTCCATAACAATCCTCTTGCTTTCTTCGACTTGTATGGCTATGAGAGTGAATATGAGTGGAACCCAAATGATTGGGACACAAGTGGATGTGGGATTGTGTTTAATGAAGTTGCTAATACAGCTTTTTCAGTAGTCTACGGCGAAATGCTTGGTGCGATGTCTTTTGGCATCACAACAACTTTAGATATAACGAAAATAGTTGTTTTTGATGTAGAAGCACGGATATACTTTTTTACAGGTTGTGAGTTGTCGTTATCTTCAAGTATTGAAGACTTGCGATTAAATATGAGTAATCCTGATAATTATGATTGTTTAGTTCCTGAACAATTCAACAAAGAGGTTTTTAATATAGGATTTAAACGCGCTCGCATTGGTATGACAATAGCAATGATGACAATGGGCGTAAAAGATTTGGCTGTTGTGGGCTTTCAAAAGGCTCAATCGCTATACCAAGGGTATAAAGGTGTAAGGCTAGGATTATGCGGAGATTCAGTTGTTAATACCTCTGCTCGCTTTAGCTCGCGATTGTCTTATGCAGAAGGAAAAGCATCAAGTATTACCGCCGAAGCTACTAATGCTGCTGAAGATGTGGCTGTTGTGCTAAAGGGCAAACCCAAGCCAACACCAAACTTTAAAACACCAACAAATTTGGCTCAACAACCACCGATGAAAATACCAGCTGGCTGGCGAATTCGTCAAATGACTAAAACAGAACAGTATCCTAATGGTTACTGGAAACTAGAGAAACCTTTGCCAGGGGGGCATTGGCAACCTATTGATCCATCAACAATGAAGCCAGGAACAAGATGGGAAACACACATTCCATTACCGCCTGGTACTTAACGAAGGAATAATTAATATGTATGGTTTACCAAAAGATTTTGACACATCGTGTCTTATTGGATGTTTACTTGAGCGAGTTTCTTTCACGAAAAATCAAGTGATTTTTGATTTTGATAGGGACACATCAATCGTAGTCGAAGGTCCATTTAAACATTCCATTGGAAAAGAAAATAACCAAGAAAATATCAAGGAGCCTCCAATTCAGAATTCAAGTACTATGAATTTGATAGGTTGCGAAGTATTTGATACAAAAAGCAATGACGACGGCACTCTGTGTCTTATGTTCGACAACGGACAAAGCCTCACCTGTTATGACGACAGCCCAAATTTTGAATCATACCAAATTCAAATAGGAAAAAAAACTATCATCGTATGATGAGGCAAACGCTACTATTGCCCCGAAACGGGACGCTGGACGACTCCCGACCCTCAAGGTTTCGGTGATGGTCCGAATCTTTATGCTTACGTCCATAACAATCCTCTTGCTTTCTTCGACTTGTATGGCTATGAGAGTGAATATGAGTGGAACCCAAATGATTGGGACATAGGTAATAGTGAGATTGTATTTAATGATACGGGTTATAATGCAATCGTCGCGAATTCTTCAGCGATGGAAGGAATCGCTGCCAAGATGATATCATTTTCTTTTGATGTACCTATAATTGATAAGCTGCTAAAAAAAGCCCATGCTGCAGTGTATGGTGTACACTTAGGAGAATATAATTTAACGGTAGCGACAATAGACAATGAAAAGAGCTATTCTTTTGGTGGTGGTCTGTCTTTAGCGGCATTAGCTATTCCAATGGAAGCGTTCGGCACGGGAGTAGTAGGAGGAGGAGGAGGGGCAGGAGTATTAGTATTATCAAATCCAGCAACTTTAATTGTAGCGGGTGTTGTGGTTATTGGCATCACAGGTTATGTTGGCTATAAATATTATAAATCAGCAAGGGAAGAGAAAGCTACAAACATTGAAGAAGAATCAAAATGGCCTGGGGATGATGCAAAAAAGGCTCCTGATGGAACTGAATGGAGAGGGAAAGCTGGTAGCAAACCTGGGGATGGACAAGGTAATTATCATGACCCAGAAACTGGCGAAAGTTATCGTCCAGACTTAGAACATAAAGACCCTGTTGGTCCACATTGGGATTATAGAGCTCCAGGTGGACAGTGGTATCGTATTAAACCAGATGGAACAATATTGCCAAAATAACAAAATAAAATTGGAGAAGAATAAAATGAAAGATTGGCGTTTACAAGGGCAAGATAAATTTTTGAAAGGCGTAAAGCTGTTCAAGAAAAAATACAAGAAATTTCGAGAAGATTGGGAACATGACCATTGTGAATTTTGTGGAGCAAAATTTTCTGAATTAGATAGCGATTTAAATGAAGGCTATTCAACAAAAGATGAATATCACTGGATTTGTCCCGCTTGTTACAAAGATTTCAAAGACCTTTTCCAATGGAAAGTAATCTCAAAGTGAGAGGTTTTTAATATAGGAAATAAAGAATCCCCGCCGCAAGCAGCGGGGTATTCATATTTAGGTTTCAATTTCGTTAGATTTCCGAAAGAAAGTTTCGCAGCAAGCTACGGGGAATAAAACCCCAAGGGATTTAAACGCGCTCGCATTGGTATGACAATAGCAATGATAACAATGGGTGTAAAAGATTTAGCTGTTATGGGCTTTCAAAAGGCTCAGTCGCTATACCAAGGGTATAAAGGGGTAAGGCTAGGATTATGTGGAGATTCAGTTGTTAATACCTCTGCTCGCTTTAGCTCGCGATTGTCTTATGCAAAAGGAGAAGCATCAAGTATTACCGCCGAAGCTACTAATCATAGGGTCATCATAGTCATCATAGGGTCAGGCCTGGGATGGCACAGATGAGCTGATTTCAGTCTAAATTCATATCAGATTTTTCTCCCTTATTGTTGTACCTTTAGTCTGCCTATAATTGAATAAAGCATCCCCGCCGCAAGCAGCGGGGAATTTAACCTGTAGAGATTAAACCCACAATTTCTACAAAAACTAAAGAAAAAGGCACGAGAATTAACCAGAAGCCATAGAGGGGAAACCGTGGGGTTTTAGACCCATCTGTGCCATCCCAGGCCCGACCCCTTTTATTTTATTTTTAAGTTAATTCAGAATTTGCGAGATTTCTTCTAACATAGGTGTCTCTGGGTCTGGAACGTCCAATATTGGCAGATATTCTAACTTGGTTCTAGCAAACTCATCCTGTAAAAAACCTGGAATTTCTTCTTCTGATAACTTTCCCTTTAGCGTCATCCAAAAGTTGTTACTGATATTGAAGGTTTCTCCATAAGGAACGGGTTCGTCACCATTATGAGAAGAATACACTCTTGTCTGAAAGGCATAAGTAAATGTAACCAAAAAAGTATTCTTTGTGATAGTAGGTGGATAGTTGTCAACAAAAGGCAATTTAATGAAAGGCTTGATGAAGGGCCACTCAATGCCCCAATAATTCCCTTTGTCTATAAAAAGGTTGTTTTTGATCTCAGCTCTACCAGAGTCCAAACTGATCCATGACTGTTCAAACACGTTTTTTTCAATAATAGAATCCTTCAGGTCGCTTAATTCAGAGTACTCGAGAGAGTTCCCAATAAATGTCAAATTTAACTTGAAAATGGCAGAATTCTTAAAAGTTGTATTTTCAATAATAACCTGTCCAGGCAGAACAAAATGACTATCCGATGCTATTCTTTCCTTTAAGTAAAGAGGAGAAATAGAGATATCTTTTAAGACAATGTTATTACCTTCATCTCCGATACAAAATAGCAATGCTCCCTCACCAAGTCTAATAGATGCTCCTTCGCCAGGATAAATATCACACCAGTCATTGCTCTCCTTCGGTATGATATAAACCCCAGGCTCTATGATTAAAGTCGAATTTAAATCAATAATAACCTCTTCATCAATAACATATGGCGATTCTTCAGCAGTCCATACAATCTCGCCGCTTAAAACTCCTGAGATTACAGTTTCAGAATGGGCCAATGAACTAGAAAACATTAATGCTAGCAACAATAATTTTTTCATAATCTGTTCTCCTCAAGTTCTCATTTTTTGTTGTACTTTTGTTCTTTTTTTTGAAAGTATTCCAATACGTTTGATACGACTCTTGATATTGGAGTTTCTGAATCAGGAGCATCCAAAGCTGGTAAATATTCTAACTGCATTACGCTAGAACACTCTTGCAAAAAATCTGGAATTTCTTCTTCTTGTAATCTTCCATTTCGCGTCATCCAGAAATTATTACTGATGTCAAAGGTTGTCCCGTCAGGGACAAGATTCGGTTCAGCGCCGAAGCGAAAGTCTAGCGTTTCAAAAGCGTATGTTGAAAAAAGAGTTGAGGTAAGAAAAAATGTATTCTTGATAATTATGGGTTGGTTGTCGTCTGCAGCGACAATCTGAATAAAAGGCTCTATACAACTATAAGCAGTTTTTGGCCAGCCTCCAGGATTCATAAAAAGATTGTTTTTAATCTGTGCTATGCCAGATGTTACTTCGATCGAAGAATCAAGGAAGATGTTTTTCTCAATAATAGAACATTCCAAAGGGGCCAACGTAGACTCTTCGAAAAGATTATCTATAATTGTCATCTGCAAAAAATAAAGAACCGAATGATATAAAGATGTATTTTCAATAACCACATTGCCCGGAATAGAATAATCATAATCATAATCATAATCATAATCATTTTCGTTTTCTATTATAGTCATCAGAGGAAAAATTTCGATATATTCCAGGAAAATATTATGATCCTCACTTCCTATGCAAAAGAGCGAGGCTCCATCGCCAAGCTTAATAGAACTCCAGTATTCTCCTTTCGAAAGTATCTGAACCCCAGGCTCTATGATCAAAGTCGAATTTAAATCAATGATAACCTCTTCATCAATGACATATGGCGACTCTTCAGAGATCCACACAATCTCACCGCTTAGAATACCTGAAACTATCGTTTCCGAATATGCCCACGAGCTTGAAAGCAATAATATAAGTAGCAATATTTTTTTCATGATCTTTCTCCTAATTTTCTAAACCTTTTTCTTTTATTACAATTTTTGTGATCATTCCAATGTCATGCGTAAAAAAACTAAGATTAGAGAAGCTATTTAATATAAGCAACTTCAAAGAATTTATTGTCAAAATATGTCGAGGGGCAGGCTGAAAGCGTCAACTAAGCTGGCAATGACTAATGGTGTAGATGGTCATTTACCCCCTAATGAGGGTGTGAGGGTGTTATCGCATCTCGATACGCTTTATGATCTTTTCAATAGCCATGCAAAGAGAACCGTGTAATGTAGAACCAAGCTCGTAGTTGGCCATTGCCCAATGCAGCACGCGCTTACTTTCCATAAACCCCCAAGCTTTGCCCCATTTTTGGCGGTCTTCTGGGTCACAAACCGCCAATGGAATCCCACCAACCTTTCCAATCAACGAGAAACAAGGCACATCGGTATATCCATCACCGACAAAGATCATTTGATCCATAGGGATCCTCTTCTCGTCAGCAGCAAACTTTAGGTTCACATCAAACGGTTTTGTTCTAGCATCAGAACCGATTAATCCCTTCGAGATATCAAATAGGTAACGCGTCTTGTCTGTGAAGCTGACGATACGTTTAGGGAAAACAATCCGCTCATCAGAATCATATTCAAAATCACAAGCCCATATATCTTTGAAGTGCTTGCTAATCCGAGAAGCTCGAATCACCTCTTCAATCCCACTGCTGATCACGTAGAACTCTAGCTCTATAGGAATAGAGACATCACTCATAAGCTCTTGTAAGTGCTCGAAAACCTGTTCAACACCTTTATATAAAGGCGTTTTTTCTCCCCACTTCTGTAAAGACGACTTAGTGATCTGCTTATCTTCGGGAAGCTTTTGATTTAGAAGAATCATCTTCTGGAGATAGGCCGGAACAGGATCCCAGTGGTCAAGATACATCTTATCAACCTCTTTCCAAAAGCCCGGGACATCAACACCTAGAGAATTTAAAAACCCAGAAGTGCTGTCAGGTCCCAGTGTATCATCAAAATCAAAGACCACTGCAATGATGTTCTTTTTCTTCATACCCTCTCCTCGATTTGTTTTTTTAACCAATTGTGCAAGTCTACCATGAGAACAGTATCTTGTTTACAATATTCAAGCAATCCCGAACGAATCTTTTCTCGTTCAGGATGCCCTTGATTGAACTCAAGAGACTTCTGGAAGGAAAGCATGGCCTCAATGCCATCACTGACAGACAGCCCTTTGTAGCTCGCCTGAGCCCCCAGCAAAACAGGTGCGACGCGTTTAATACTGAAGCTTCCAAGAAATTCGGGATCGAATACTGTCTCTTCAATCACTTTTTTCAGATCAACAACACGTCTGATAATATCGTCCAATCTATCTCCATACGCAGGGAAATCTCTTTTCAGATCCTTAAACTTCGTCAGCTCATAGGATTGGTGATAAACAACAATCACGCCATCGCTTGGCAGAGCTTCCAACATATTCTGGATAAAAGCCTCCCTAGGATCATCAACACCATCATATAGGAATTCTAAGTGCTCAAGATCGCCCTCTGGTTTACGCTGAATATGAAGACTGAATTGAAAGGGAAGATCTTGATAAGGACGTGTTTTTTCATACCTCGGTATCGGATAACTTACCGCTTCCAAGTCAAAGTATGAAATGGGAAATGTCCACGAACTGAGAAGCTGCCTTGCTAGCTCCTTATCCAGAAACTGGCGTTCCTCCTGATAACACTTCAATACGCGAGCCTGACGTGGAGAGCTAAATTCCCTCTTATTAAGATCGTCTACATCGCAACGGCCATCATTGTAGAAATTCCACTTCTTATGACACCTTGGAATCTTGAACACGTTGTACTTGGGTAAATGGCGCCAACAATGCTCCTTAAAAGGACAAATCCTTGGGTTCTCACACTGTGGCCCAATCGCGACAACGGATTTCACTTGATCTCCAAGGATTTTGAGTAGCTTAGCGACATCATCGTCCATCGTTTCCAGAATCGGCTTAATCTCTTCAGTATAGTCCTCTGACACAAATAAATTTGATAGATCGGGATAAACGCACTCGCGATTCAGGTGCATAAGAAAAACACCATCGAGATCAATTCCTGCCTGCTTAAGAACCCAAGCTTGAACTGCAACATCATTCCGATATTCCATCTTCTCGTATTCGTCTTTCTTATGATAAGTATTGCCCTTGACTTCGTACAGACGCCATGGCGAATCTACCGACGAGCGCGTCAAGATATCCGATCGGATAACAACGCCGCCAGCTTCAAATGCCGCCTCAAAAATGGTAAGCACTCCCCTCTCAATCGCTTCGCGAGTTCGTTCAACAGCATCGCTAATCTTGAGGGTCTCTATTAACTCGCCTTCGGGGAAGTAAGTCCTGGCATATTCGCCCACTAACATCCCCTCGATCTTGACCTTCCTATCAAGGGTCGACTCCTCACTAGCTCGTTCCGGCTGGAAATTGCTAAAGAATAGCGCTTTTGGACATCGCTGCCCCATGACAAAACGTGATTTCGTTAAATATATTTTGCTCAACTGCGACTCCTTATTTTTCATATTTTTGTAATATTCTTTATTCAAGAATAAATTCTACTCCATCTGTGTTTATATATTAAGTGAAAGTGGCATAGCATGCGATTTGCGATTCTTTGATTGCACCATTGCACGCCTGACACCCACATAATTCTATCTCTAGGAAACCTTTACGCTTGCGCGTTACACTTAAAAAAGTAGCTCAGAAAGCACCTTTTTGCTTCCCAAAGAAAACAAGAACTTATAATAACTTATAATACCTTTTTCTTGACTTTTTTTCCTTTTTTTTCGTAAACATGAGATTCAAACGGAAGGTTAGGTGTTATAAAATCAATCAATAAGAAAAAAGATCATGTTCTGTAAAAAAAATAAAGAAAAAGCGCGAGAATCCATAAAAAGTCTTATTAAAGCTTTTAAAAAAAATGAAAAAGATTACTGTAAGCTTGGAACTCTATATAACGAAACACAAGCTCGAACAGAGTTTATCACCCCTTTTCTAGAATCTTTAGGTTGGGATGTTCATAACAAAAGCGGTAAGCCACTTGACCTAAGAGAAGTTATTGAAGAGGCCACTGTTGAGGTCGGCGAAAATAAACTGTCAAAAAAACCAGACTATGAATTGAAAATAGCGAGGCAAAGAAAGTTCTTTGTTGAGTCCAAAAAACCTAGCATAAATATTCTTTCAGACAAATCTAGCTCTTTTCAGGTTAGGCGTTATGGTTTTTCAGCAAGTATGCCCATATCAGTACTTACAAATTTTCGCTACCTGGCTATATATGACTGCTCACATGCCCCGCTTGAAAATGATGAAGTTCACGTAAGTAGGCTGGCACTATACTCATATGAAGAATTTGAAACTAAATTTGACGAAATATATGAGCAATTGTCTTGGGAATCTATTTATACAAGGAAATTTGATGAAATTTTTAAAGTCGGCCTAACTCGGCAGGGGTCAAAACAATTTGATGATTATTTCCTCTCGCAAGTTCGTGACTGGCGGTTGTTGCTAGCACAAGATATACATTTTTACAATAATGAACTTGATTCTGAAAAACTGACTTATATTGTCCAGCGATTCTTATCAAGAATAATATTCTTGCGTATATGCGAAGACAGGAACATTGAGAAATACGAAACTCTTAAAAATATTGACTTTTCATCAACCTTTGATTCACTGATGAAGTTACTGGCTAAAGCTGATGAATTTTACGATTCAGGTCTTTTTGACATTATGATTGATAAACAAATGCACGTACAAGTTGGTGATAAGGTTTTAAAAAAGATTATTAAAGAGCTTTATTACCCTAAAAGCCCCTACACATTTTCGGTTGTGGAGCCGAGTGTATTGGGAGAGATTTATGAGCTATTTTTAAGCGAGAATATATGTATTGAGCATGATATCGTTTCTATGGTTGAAAAGCCTGAAGTCCGAGAAAGCGGCGGTGTTGTATCTACCCCACAATATATTGTTAGAGAGATTTTGGAAAAGACTTTGGCTCCAGCAATAAGAGATAGAAACCCTGATGATCTTAAAGAGTTCACTGTTGCTGATATTTGTTGTGGTTCTGGAATATTTTTAATTAGCATCTTTGAATTTCTACTAAATTATCATTTAGACTGGTACGTTAAAAATACACATAAAGAAAATAACTCTCGAATTTATGATACTGGACAAGGTATATGGCAGCTTCAATTTAGTGAAAAAAAACGAATTTTACTACAGAGTATTAGAGGCGTAGATGTCGACCCTAATGCGGTTGAAATTGCTAAGTTTAGTTTGCTTTTAAAACTAATTGAAAACGAATCTTCAGAAAATCTTCAAGCATATCGCAAATTAACAGGATATAAAGCTCTCCCCTCACTTGACATGATTATCCGTTGCGGAAATAGCCTCATAGATCATTCTCAAATACCTGAAGAAAATTCACACCTTGAAGAAATAACCACTCCATTTACCTGGGATAACGAATTCCCAAACGAAATGTCTCGGGGCGGATTTGATGTAATAGTTGGGAACCCTCCATATATCAGAATACAGAAAATGTTGCGCTATTCACCCGAAGAGGTTGCATTATATAAGATGAAAAATAGTCCGTATCAAACGGCGAAAAAAGAAAATTTCGACAAATATTCTTTATTCATTGAGCGATCGTTAGAGCTGATACTAAAGAATGGCATAGTTGGCATGATTGTGCCACACAAATTTATGATAACCTCAGCGGGTAGTGCGTTAAGAACTATTATAACGAAAAAGAAAATGCTGAAAGAGCTAATTCATTTTGGGGCACAACAAGTTTTTGGCAAAGACTCCGCTAATTATACTTGCATTCTGGTTCTTCAAAAGGAGAGTTCAGAAGAGTTCGTTTTTGAAAAAGTAGCCAATATTTACAATTGGCAATACGGGGGAAAAGAAAACATTCAATTGTTAAAAGCAGACAGCATATCTGCTGACCCTTGGACATTCATCTCTCAGGATATTGAAAATATTTTCAACGCTGTTCGAGAAAAAAGCCCTTTAACACTCTGCGAAGTTGCAGACATTTTCGTTGGTGCACAAACAAGTAAAGACCCAATTTATATTTTTTCAGCTTTTCGAGAAGAAGAAGATCATATCATCCTTAAATGGGATAGTCGCGAATGGTTGATAGAAAAGGAAATATTGAGGCCTTGTTTAAAAGACATTACACTTATTGCTTATTCAAAACCCAAGCCAAATAAATACATGATCTTTCCCTACAAAATAGACAATGGGCAAGCGCAATTAATCCAACCTTCTGAAATGAGAGAAAAATTCCCTCTAGCCTTAGAATATTTAACAGCGCGTCGTAGTGAGTTAGAGGATCGAAATATAACTGGCGGTTCTGCTATTGAAAAACAGTGGTACCAATTTGGTCGCTCACAAAGCCTTACAAAATTTTCTGGATCAAAGATAATTCTACCTGTACTTTCCGTAGAACCGAGATACTCTTTTGATGATAAAAATACTGTTGTTACGGGTGGTGGAAATGGTCCTTATTATTTGATTCGACCTAGGTCGGGTGCAGATATTGATTTGTTCTTTTTAATGGCGGTTTTATGCCACCCTCTTAGTGAAGCGATGATTCGTTGTAAAACTAGTGTTTTCAGAGGCGGTTATTATTCTCATGGTAAGCAATTCATAGAACATTTGCCTATTCCTAATATTAGTCGGGCCCTAAAGAATAAAATTGCAACATTAGTCATAAAATTAATTGAATGTAATGAACTCCTCAATCAAACTATTATCCCTCATAAAACAGTTTTACTAGAGCGGAAATGCAACAACCTTCGTTCTAGTATAGAAGACAAAGTTTCTCTATTATTAGGTTTGTCAAAAGAAGAACTTTTGATTATTAAAGAGATGCCTATTCCAACATGATCCAACCAAATAAAAATTATCGGTTAGATGTCAACTCAATTTCATTATTTACTTCTACACACACTCTCTTTTCATGAAACCTTCATTCCGGCATGCATATCTCTCTGATAACAAGTGTTTTTCTGTTTTTTGTTTAGAAAAATTATATTATTTTCTACCAATTCGCCTTGTTCGCAGTTCTTCTCCTGCATTTCGAATTGCTTTTATCTGTGAGTCTTTAAGCTGTAAGGCATCTTTTAATATTATTCTGTCTGTATAATTCAGCGCTTTTGTGTAATCCCCAGACAATATTAATTTATTCAATTTTTCAAAATCAATTGGCAGGTCTTCACTATAAAAAACTGGTAGCTCCTCTGCCTCGCTTGGCTCCAGTTCAAGTACTCCACCGCCATAACTTCTACCACAAATCTCAGCCCAAGTAAGAGTTAAAGAATTAAACATGCACATAGAAAGCCATTTTGGGTTAGTGCCATTTTTCATTCTTACTCTGTGTATTGTATCTGTTGAAGTTGCATTAGCCTGATTCGTTGTGAGTAGAGGAAACCTATATATTTGTCGATACAAAAATGCATCCGGTATATGAATAGATGGCACTTGGTACCAAACAGAACGAATTCGGCATTTGTAACCTTTGTGAACATCCTGTTCTTCACCTTGTACGATATATTCAAGCAATGAGGGGGGTAAGTCGTTTCTAGAAATGCCTTTTAAATTTAGCAGATAAGCTGGGTATTGTTCGCTGTACGCTTGAATATCTTTAGTTTGAAACGCAAGAGACTTAAGTGCCGAAGTTTTCCCAACTACAGGCACACAGTAATCATGAGCAGAATATTGATCAACCTGCTCCTTGGTTAATATGAAAAATTTATTTCTACCCGTTACTACACCAACATCAACATCAGCGTATTTACTCAGTTTTTCTAATTTAGGAATTGATGGGATGCATTCAATAGCTTCATAAGAAGATTTTTTCAAAAAAAGAGAGGTCCACTTCATATCAGGGCGTGAATGTTTCGCTGGTATATGTGCGATAGCCCCTTCTAAGCTTTCTTTTTTCAAAAAAGATCCATCGTCGAACTCGACAGTATGAATATCGGATTCTTTTTGCAGAGAATTTCTTTTTCCTTCGGCAAGTAGCAAGACTACTTCTTGTTGTATTTCTGGAAAAACTAAACGTTTGAAACAAACAAGAACAATATGCTCAAACATACGTGACAAACGCTGTCTTAGTTCGTGGGCATATTTTACTTGAAGTAACTCTGCCGGGACTACCATTGCTAAACGACCATTTTCATTCAGTAGTTCGATGCTTAATTGAAGAAAAGCAGACCACGCATTTGCTAGCTTTGTTGGCTTATAACCAAACTCTCTAAGAAATTTGAAGGCCTTATCTCTGCTCGTAGGATCAAAATATTGAAATCGAATGAATGGCGGGTTTCCTAAAACGACGTCAAATTTTTTTTTGTTTAGCGTTTGCGAAAAATAATCAAAAAAGTCTCCTGAAAACCAGTTGATTTTGTGATGTTGTTTATCAGTTGAGGTTATTCTTTTTTTTGCTTTTGATATTTCACCTTTCTCTATTTCAACAGCATCAATCTGAGCTGTAATCTTTTTGTTTTTATCTGACAGTTCTTGGAGTCGATTGACAATTGAAGAGAGGAAGTTTCCGTCACCACAGCTTGGTTCCAAAATAGATTCTTGCCCCGTTCTGATAGCCCAGTCAGTAAGGAATTTTGTTAGTTGCAGAGGTGTGTAATAGCCACCTCTGGTTTTTTGTTTGCTTGGATCTTTCTTATTGGTCGAAAAGTCGGTTTTCATATTGCCTTGGTAATTAATTTTTCATGGTCTATCCACACTCTGATAGCAGCTCTTTGTAATGGCTGATGCAACATAGAAAGATAGTGCCTGAAAACGTTCCTAAACGCAAATAAGAATTTTCGTTTTCCTGTCTTTGGGCCTATCTTTAAATAGGATAAATGATTTTCTTTATATAATAAAGCTCCAAAATGTACCCCGTCAAATTTCGAAGGAGGGTGTCAGGCTTGCGTCTTTGCGTGTTTGCAAAGAAAAGATACAAAGACGCAAGCCTGACACCCTGATGACACCCTGACTCGCCCTTTCAAGACCAAAGTCATCTATGAAAAGAACTCCTCATACTTCTTTTCAGCTTTTTAACTGAATTTCTCTTTGTCGATCCCTTAGTATTTTATTCAGATGTAGCCTCTTATTATTTTTTCTTTCTTTCATTGCTTTTATAAGATCAGAATCCACAATTGGAATAATCAACCCCCTATCATCTCTATAAGTATCTATACACCTCGATAAAAATAAGTCCATATTTTCAATCGTTCTACAAATTAAAAACCCAGCTTTACCTCTATTTGGAGAGAAGCGCCCTGCGAGTTGATCAAGCTCTGGATTGTTAGGATCCCCACTATAATTTTTACATTCCATAAAAATATACTGACAAGGGAGCCTATGAATCTCGTGTAAGTCATGAAATATCCCGCTTTCTGCTGCATTATCGAAAACTATGTCAATTCGTTTACGACCTTCATGAATTCTCTGTTCTTTTACAGGGCTGATCACGTCAGGATAGAATAGTAATTCTAAAATACCAATTATCAAATCATGGTACCTTGAAGCATCTTCACGCCCCGGACTTATCTCATTTAACTCTTTCATCAAATGATCTATAATACTTTCAATATCAATATCGCTGAACTCGCTATCAGTGAGAGATTCATTTTGACCTTTCATTTCTTCTTTAAACTTTTTAAACACGGATGGGTGTTTCTCTGTAAATCGTATCAGGTATTCCTTTGTCCCTGGTGATTCTGTTTCTTTGATGTCTTTTTTAGTAACATAGACTCTTATAGAACCATCTTTTCGGTGGTCTCTTCTCACTAATGATGAATTCAACTTCAGATGTTCATCTTGTAAATAGTTCAGTACAAAATGCTGGTGATATTTAACAGGAGTATAGTCTTTGCTATAAGAAACAACTCCTTTCGGAACAAGTAAGATTCGTCTGCCATTAACAACAAGCATCTCCCCATGCTCGTTCACCCAAGAACTCGTATCTGTATCCCAACATGGACCCATCTGAACAGCAGGAGATAAGGGTATATCCCAAAGATTCGCTTGTTCTCGTGTATATTCAATCAACTGCAATCTAATAATATTTGTAGTCATATCAGACAACTTATCTTTACCAAAGTTCTCTACAAAAATAACGCAATCTTCCAAATCTTCAACAAGACCACTGATTATTGCCTGACTATTTTGGATTGACTCAAAAATCTTCTGTGTATCCTCTGCACCAACACCTCTTCCCTGTGGACTTCCACGAGACAGCCCAAGGCAGGTCTCATTTGGCTCAGACAATGAATAAAATATAGTTTTTGCTCTTTGAGTATCCCCCGATTTTAAAAGATCTAAAAGGTTTCTGAAAAAAATTTTGACTGTTCGCGCAGCATCTTGTGACCAACGATCTGATCGTTGTGACAAAAAATGAGGATCCAAAAACAATGCAGTATCAAGTGAAGGATCGATATCTACAAAGTCAAGCTCTGCTTGGCTTTTGCCAAGATTAAATATTTCGCTAATTTTCATAATCACCCCAAATTCATATTATTTACTTTGTAAACGACAGCTCACAAGGACCGTGGTTGCGACTCCTACCTCTTCCGAAACAACAAAAGCCGAGCTATTGCGAGCCTTTGTTTCGAAGTCGGCAGGATGGACTCGGGCATGCCTGCCCTCGGCCCTGCGGGCTTTGTCTCCCCTGCTGCGCAGGCTCGCCAACTCTTCGTCACTGCGTTCCTCGCGAACCCCTCCGTGGGTTCGACTCCTACCTCTTTCGACCAAAAAAAAGCACGCCTTAGCGTGCTTTTTTAGGTCGGAAGAGGTAGGATTCGAACCCACGGTCCTCGTGAAAGGACTTCTGTTTTCAAGACAGACGCATTCGGCCACTCTGCCACTCTTCCAATGACAACATTTATACACTATCAAAGGTAATAATTTCAAGCATGGATATAATATTCTCGTGATAACTGATGTTACGCACCAATCTTGCTTTAGTGGCGCAATGAGAGGAGCAAAATATCCGTGTTAAAACGTGAACGCTAATGCACTTATTCACTAGAGTTGGTATAATATCTCCTTTGAACACCTGGAAAAGCTATGCCACTAGTATTTTTACTTTATGCCCTCATCGCCAGCGTCTTCACCATCGGTAAAAATGTTCTAAACTATGCCGACCCTTTCTTCATTATAGGCGTACGCATGTTCATCGCCGGTACACTAATACTAGGATATCAATTTTGGCGCCACCGCGATTCCTTCAAATTTAATAAGAAACACTGGATAGATATCCTTATACTGGCAACTGTGAATATTTTCATAACAAACGTCTGTGAATTCTGGGCACTCAACCATCTATCTTCAGCAAAAACATGCTTACTGTACAGCACCTCACCTTTTATCTCTGTCTTGCTGTCATACGTCATCCTCTCAGAAAAAATGTCTCCAATAAAATGGCTGGGGCTTCTCATAGGATTTATTGGATTTTTCCCCATACTCATGATGCAGTCTGCAGGAGAAGAAACGGCTTTCTTATTTTTCTCGTGGCCAGAACTCGCTATGATAGTAGCTGCAACAACATCGGTATACGGTTGGATCCTTCTACGAAAACTCGTTACCAAAAGCGATATCTCCTTTATGATTGCTAACGGCTACAGCATGCTTTTCGGAGGGATAATGACACTGGGATATTCAGGAATAATAGAAACATGGGATCCTTTCCCCGTTACATCATGGTGGCCCTTTATACAAAACAGCCTAGCACTGCTATTAATATCAAACCTTATCTGCTATAACCTCTACGGATTCCTCCTCAAACGCTATACGGCAACATTCATGGCATTCGCAGGGCTTTCGACGCCGCTCTTCGCTGCCCTCTTCGGATGGGCGTTCCTAGGAGAACATATACCCTGGCAGTTTTGGTTAAGCCTCACCATCATTAGCTGCGGGCTGTCAATCTTCCATCGTCAGGAAGTAAAAAGCGTCCATTTAACCGAAGGCGCCTAGAAAACTGTCTCTGAATCTTTTTCTACGCCATTTTCCCAGCGTGTTGACGTATCACTAACTGATGTTACGCACTACCGATTTTTTCACCACAGAGCCACAGAGTACACAGAGAGCGCCCACTGCGCAGAGCGCGCGCAGCGGACGCACAGCTGTCGCCATTGTCATTGATTGTACTTCCTTTCTTTGTTTTTCCTATAGCAAACGTAAAGATACAATCTTACTCTTACGACAACGGCGAGAGGGGGCACTGCCGTGTCCAGGTTTATTCATTGTTCAATGAAAAAGGGGGTCTGGGGGATTTATAAACTGTGAACTGAATTTATTAACGGGATTTGGGGCAACATCAAACAGGGTTTATTCCGTGAATGTCGAAAATTTCTAACCTCTTGCGACATCTTGCGACAGCCGCTTGTGACAACTTGCGACAACGTCTTGTGACAATCAAGCTACAAAAATCTCCATCTCCCCTATTTCATCGCCATCGCGTAGCGATGGTGATGACAGCAAAGGCAAAGCAAAAAGCATAGGCGAAACGCCTGTGTTTTTTGCTTTGTCGCGGGTTTGCAAAGGGATGTTTCCCTTTGCCGCGGATTGTCAAGGTCGCGGAGACCTTGACATTAGAATTGTTTTAGGAAGCGCATATCATTTTCGAAGAAGAGTCTGATATCTTTTATGGAGTTTTGTATCATGAAGAGGCGTTCTATTCCGAGTCCCCAAGCATATCCGGAGTATTTTTCGGGGTCTAGGCCACCATTTTTTAATACTTCTTGGTGTACCATTCCGGCGCCGGCGACTTCTAGCCATCCTGTACCTTTACATATCGGGCATCCTTCTCCTCCGCATATCAGGCAAGAGATATCTATCTCCATGCCGGGTTCTACGAAAGGAAAGTAGCTAGGACGTATACGTGTTGTTATGTCGTATGTGGGGAAGAGTTTTTTAAAGAACTCTTCTGCTGTAGCCATAAGGTCTGCGAAGGTGACGTTTTCGTCGATATATAATGCTTCAACCTGGTGGAAGAAAACGTGCGAACGCGCTGTTATCGTCTCGTTACGGAAGCATTTCCCTGGCACGGCGATACGTATTGGTGGTGTAGTCGTCTCCATAACGCGCATCTGTGTGTTTGATGTGTGTGTTCTTAGCAGGACGTCTTTGTCTATGTAGAAGGTATCCTGCATATCGCGGGCGGGGTGATCTTCTGCGAAATTCAGTGCTTCGAAGTTGTAGTAGTCTGTCTCGATATCGGGGCCGTACTGTACTGTGAAGCCCATCTCTTTCATTATCGTCAGGACTTTGTCGAGCATCTGTGTTACGGGGTGTTTTTTTCCGGTGTTGTTCTTCTTTCCTGGCAGTGTGACGTCGATATTCTCTTCGGAAAGTCGCGCTCCTTGTTCTTCTGTGGCGAGGCTTTCTTCTAGGGCGCTGCATCGCTCTTCGATATGGACTTTTATGTCGTTGATAGCTTTTCCTAGAGAAGGCCTTTCTTCTTTGGTAGCGTTTCTTAGTCCCTGCATAAGCTCTTGTATGGGGCCTTTTTTCTTGAGATATTCCATCCTAAGGGCTTCTAGTGCTTTGGTGTCGTGTATCTCTGTCATTGCTACGTCGAAGTTCTCACGCAGGCGTGCTATGGTGTCTTTCATGGTATCTATATATCTCCTAAAAAAAAATCCTTGAGCTTCACATTGTAAGGCTCAAGGATTATAATTTCTATCTTTTTATTGAGGTCTTACGCTAGCGAGCCTTTTGCTAAGGTGGCGATAGCGGCAAAACCTTCTAGGTCTGTTACTGCGAGGTCTGCGAGCATCTTTCTGTTGATATCGCATTTCGCCGTTGCAAGGCCGTTGATAAGCTTGCTGTATGACAACCCGTTGATACGCGCTGCGGCGTTGATACGTATTATCCACAGTTTGCGGAAGTTACGTTTGTTATGTTTACGGTGTCTGTAGTTAAAAGCCAGGGCGCGCATAACAGCGTCGGCGGTGATACGCAGGTGATTCTTACGATCTCCGACGAATCCCTTCGCTCTTTTAAATATTCTTTTCTTACGGCGTCTTGTTGCTACCGCATTAGTTACTCTTGTCATCTTTTATAAATCCTTATATTTTTTATTGCTTAGATGCTTTTTATGTCGACGGCGGGGCATTGTTTGGGGAACAGCCTCTTGGGTTGTCGAATACGCCGGCGATTTTTATAGCATCTAGATTCCCATCATCTTTTTGTACATTGTAGCTTGGCTTTTGTCGACGATAGCAGGCGTTCCGAGCATACGCTTACGTTTTGGCGTCTTTTTCGTCAATATATGCCGTTTCCCTGGGCGTCGTCGTACGAGTTTCCCCGTACCTGTAACTTTAAACCGAGCTACCACAGCTTTACGTGTTTTCATCTTAGGCACTGTTCTATTCTCCTTTCTCACTTTTATTCACTGGTTTCTTTTTACTACCTGGTGCTATTACAACATTGATAGTACGTCCGAACCTTTTAATCGGGCTTTCTACTGTACCGAGGTCTTCGAGGCCTTTGCACATCCTTTTAACTACGGCTTCGCCGATCTCAGGGTGTGCCATCTCTCTTCCGCGGAACATGCATGTAACCTTAACTTTATTTCCTTTTTCAAGGAATTTCTCTGCGCGGTGAAATTTCACCTGAAAATCATTGTCATTGATGTTTGGCTTAAGCTTAACTTCTTTGACTTTGATTTGGTGCTGGGATTTTTTATTCTCCCTTTCACGGCGTGTCTGCTCATAGCGATATTTGCCATAGTCTATAATCTTACAGACTGGTGGCGTCGCCATCGGAGCTATCTCAACAAGGTCGGCACCAGCATCTTCTGCAAGAGCCTGTGCTTCTCTTATAGAGAATATACCTTCCTGGTTTCCTTCTATCCCTATGACACGTACTTTTTGTGCCCTTATCTCTTGGTTTATCCTCAAAATTGGGTTCCTATTCTCCTGATATTGGTTACTGACATTAAACGCCAGTTAGTTATATCGTCGAGGCTTCAGCGGCGATATCGTCGAGCAAAGCCTGTAATTTTTGTTGTCCGCCATGCTGTTCTATAAGAAGAGCGACGGTACGTTCTAGTGCTCCTAAAAAAGAACATTCTATCATAACGGTCGCTGCCTTTTCGTTGCAGGCATTTTTCGTTATATTTTTTTCTCTAGTGACGACGTCTATACCGACATACGGTCCTTCCCAGATTCTGCCGTATGCATCTTTATATTGCATAATGACGGCTGGTCCTCGGTCGAAACTCGTAATATCTTCACAAAAATCGTAGGAATACCCTAACGATTCCAGTGCCGACGTCAACATTTCTTCGTACTTTTTCCACTGTTTCGTCGTCTCTCGGCGACTAGTCTTGTTTGAAACGCACGAAAAAGCACCTTCAAATCCTAGCATTTTA
Source organism: Waddliaceae bacterium (assembly GCA_018694295.1). Classification (NCBI taxonomy): domain Bacteria; kingdom Pseudomonadati; phylum Chlamydiota; class Chlamydiia; order Parachlamydiales; family Waddliaceae; species Waddliaceae bacterium. The sequence continues at coordinate 338 of JABHNK010000045.1, read as the reverse complement.
CCTATTTTATCGATGAATTGCAAGGAAGAAATAAGCTCTTTTTGAAGATCTTCTTCTTCGCAAAAGATATGTTCTTCGTCGATGCTGCATATTGGGAGGGAATAAAGGCCATAAAGGGCTTCTGGATCAAGGGGATATGCGCCATCGAAGCGCTCATAATATCTGATGGGCAGAGCTTTTCCTTTGTGCCTTTCTGCTAGACAAAGTCTTGCATGCTCTTCGGCGCGGGTAGTCTGATAATCTTGCGTCTTGGGGGTTGTTAATATATTTTCGAAGCCTTGTTTTTCGAGTATCTTCTCTAGCGATGTTATCAGTGTAGAGCGTATTTTCTGTCCTTT
>JABHNK010000044.1 GCA_018694295.1 Waddliaceae bacterium | reverse complement strand
GCGAAAATTCTTGTTAGAGAGAGAAAAAGATAAAGCTCTCTATATTGTGGGTGTTGCGCAAGGTAAGTGATAGGCATAAAGATAATATAAAAATCCGGAATATACTACCACGGAGCCTTTTCAATTATCAGTTATCAGTTACCAGTTATCAATTATCAATAAAAGTAAGTTTTTTACCTTGTTCATTGTTTATTGTTCATTGATCACTGTAAAGGCTCCGTGGTAGGAAATCTTATTTCGAAATTCCTTCATAATAGTGGCTATCGCGTAAGGTCAGTAAATAAGCTATAAAAATATTTTTTATGCAGCTTTATGCAGCGATGCTACATATATACATTTAGCATTGAGCAATAGAAAGTTACTTTTTCATTGATAATTGATAATTGATAATTGAAACAAAAAAGCCCTCGCAAGAGGGCTTTTTTGTTATTCTGTAGGCGTCTTGGGAAGGCCGGTGACTTTTTTGTCTTCGCCGTCTTTCCAGTTGCCGTGTTTGCGTAGGACGTCGATGCGCTCGAAACGTTTCAAAACGTTGCGCTTCTGTCCGCCTTTACCGCTTTTGCCGTAGCTTGGATGTCTTGACATTTATAGTACCTAAATTATTTATTTAATTTTTGCTATGAAAGCTTCTTTTGCTATGTCGCCTTCAAGGGCGTTGGATCTTTCTTTATATCCTAAAGGAAGATTGTCTTTTTTAGAGCCGGTCTTTACCGAAGGAGCTTTCCTCTTATGAGGATATTGGTTGCGACGCTCTTCTTTTTTTCCCATTCTTGTCATTATCGTATTCCTCCCGAAAATAATGTAACCCATCATACATCATAGCCGAATAAAACAGCAACACTTTTCAATGATCATTGATCATTGATTATTGAACATTGATTTCCGGGTGTATAACCCCGCAGGATATTATGAACTTTATGCCGTCTTCGATAGACATATCGAGGAAGATAATCTCTTCTTCGCGATACATAAGCAAGAACCCTGATGTTGGGTTTGGCGTCGTAGGGATGAATACCGCCATAAGAGGGTTCCCTACGGAATTGTTGCAGACGGCAGGGGCTTTGCGTGTGATAAACCCTATGCAGAAAGTCTTTTCGTTGGGGTATGGTACCATGACTACCTGTTCGAAAGACTTGAAGTCCGAGCTTGCCACCGTTTTGACGATATCTTGCGAAGTTTTATAGAGTTTGTTGATAAAAGGTATCTTATGGAGGAATTTGTCGCCGAAGCGTATCAATGACTTGATAAAAAACCAACGTGCTATTATCCCCAAGAATATTGTGCCGACAATAAGAGATATTATGATAAGAACCTGGCTGGTGATATGGACGATCTGCTTGCCACCAAGAAAATAAAACGAGATGTTTTGAAGGCCGTGCTCAATAAAAAAATCTTTGACGAAGCCAGTAAAAGGCTTGGTTAGGAGGTTTATCAAGAAATTCATTACAAGAGCCGTGATGATAAGAGGACATAAAATTACAAGCCCAGTACCGAGATGCTTCTTCAGAGTATGGAAAATAGAACCAGACTTAACACTTTTTTCTTTCATGGGTTTAACCTTAACTTTTTGACAAATTATCGCTTATTTCGCGGGACTTGTCCAGCAATTATTTTGTATTTCACCCATGATTGCCACTTAATCTTCGACCAATCATCTACAGCTGAAGGCAATCTTTCATGTATTTTTCCTCGACCATGTCTTAAGACATGCTCTTGTCAAAATACATAAAATATCACCTCCATCTGTAGTGCTTAATCAAAGATTAGGTCGCAATCACGGGTTCTAAACCTCCACGGCAAAAAAGCATCATCGCCGGCATAACCAACACCAACGCGTGGCGTGGCGACGATGTCGTCGACATGCTCTCCCTCCTCAATATATATTATCAGACCTTGCAGAGGGAGGGCGTCGTGGGAGCGCGTGATGCCCAGCGCCTGCGACAGCGCACCAGGACCTCCTGCCACAGACCTATCGAGTTTTTCCTTGTTGCGTCTTTTTAGCATCGTTTCTATACCATCAGTAGGCTGTATGGCACGGATTAGCACAGCCTGTGGTATTGGTGCTTTATTTGTGACGATATTCAGCAAGAAGTGTATCCCGTAGCACATATATACGTATGTAATCCCGCCGTCGAGGAACATTGACTCGTTACGCTTCGTTCTTTTTCCTCCGTATGAGTGTGAAGCTTTATCGTCGATGCCGGCATATGCTTCTGTTTCTACGATGATACCGCCTGTGATATTGCCGTCGATATTAGTGAAGAGCTTTTTCCCGAGGAGGTCTTTGCTTATAGCGACGACATCATCTCCTTGGTAGTATTCTTTTGGCAATGTCACGTTATTTGATCCCACTTCGCCTGTGATTTTATTAGGTCGATATTCTTCGGCATGACGGTGATGGCGCTGCCGCTGTGATACGTTTTGCCAGTATTGCGTCCTCGTAGTGTTGAAGATGCCTCATTGTATACGAAATAATCTTTGGAAAGGGCACTGACGTGAAGGAATCCTTCGACCATGATTTCCGGGATCTCGAAGACGATGCCGCGTCCGGTAACTTTTATTACGAGGGCGTCGTATTGGACGTACGGATCTTTTTCTTTGGCGGCGGCGATATACCGCAGCTTCTTAAGGATCTTTACGGCATTCTCGGCGCGGGAGCTTATGCGTTCCTGCTCTGAGCATGCTTCTGTGACATTGTCGAGGTCTTCGTCGGAGATCTTCGTCTCTTCGAAGAGGATGCGCTGTACTACGAGGTCGCTATAGCGACGTATTGGGCTGGTGAAGTGGCAGTAGTATTCGAGGCCGAGTCCGTAGTGGCCGATGTTTTCGGCGGAATAGAAGGCGATAGGCATGCTTTTGATGAAACATATCGCAAGGTGTCGTGCCTGCTCGGTGTTCTCGATCTCGTTGAACATCTTCTGCAGCTCTTCTGACGTAGGACGCGATGACACCTTAAAACCTAGCGCTGTCGCTGTCTCGACAAGGGCAGAAAAGTTCTGTTCGCTGGGCTCTGGATGGATACGGAATGGCAGCTTTTTCTCGAGACCGCTGATATGCTTGGCGATGACTTCGTTGGCTTTAAGCATACACTCTTCGACAAGCTGGTGGGTGATGTCATATTCGATGAACTCCATTCCGGTAGGGACACCATCATCATCGACGATAACACGAACTTCTGGCAGAGCAAACTCGACACACCCGCGTTCTGAGCGTTTCTTTTTAAAAATATGACACAACGCCTCAAGGTTCTTAAGAAGGGGAGCGTATTGGCTCTCAAGCTTGCCGTCGAGGACTTCTTTGGCTTCGCGGTAGGTGAACCTCTTCTTGCTGCGTATAACGGAACGTACGATTTTATAGTCGACAAGATTGCCTTCACCATCATATTCCATAAGGACGGAAGCCGTAAGCCTTTCGACGTCGGGCTTAAGGCTGCATATGTTGTTAGAAAGCTGGTACGGAAGCATGGGGATGCAGTTCCCAGGAAAATATGTAGAATTGCAACGTAAAAATGCCTCTTGGTCGAGCGCTGTGCCAGCTTTGACATAATTTGCGACGTCGGCGATATGGACGCTAAGGTGATAATGGCCTTTTTCGTCGATTCTCAGCGACAAAGCATCGTCGAAGTCTTTGGAGTCGGTAGGGTCAATTGTTATCGTCTCCATATCACGGAAGTCTTCGCGGCTATTAAGGTCTTCTTCGAGTACGGTGTTAGGAAGCTTCTCAACTTCTTTGATAACATTCTTAGGGAAAGCACTTCGTATGTTGTATTCCTCGCCGGCGACGGCGATGTCATAAGAAGCTTCGGAGATGTTGCCCATGTGTTTGTGTACGCTGCAAGATGTCTCGGCGCCATCATCGCCCCACTCTTCAACATCGAGGACAACCCTGTCGCCAAGAATAAGCTCTCGGCCTTTGGGATTCATAACAACAACGCGGTGTGCGTCTCCAAGCAAAGGAACGTGTGCTAAAATATCACCATCAGAGGCCTTGACAATAGTTCCTACCAAATGTTTCTTCGACCTTTTGACAATCTCGACAACACGACCTTCAGGGCCTTTCTCGGATACGATATCATAAACTTCGACACTGACATCGTCGCCATCGATAGCGCCTGACATCCTGCTTTTGGGGATGAAAATATCCTGGTCGTAGCCTTCGACGCCTACGAACCCGAAACCTCTGGGATGTGCGCGCATGATGCCTGCTAATTGTCTTTCTTTGTCGTCTTTATTTTTTACCATAATTTCCTTGCCTATAACATTTTACGTTCAAAAATTCATTTTACCACATGACGCTTCTTTACACCAGAGCTTTTTTTTCATTGATCATTGATCAAAAAACCAGACACTATTGTTTTCGTCGTAGACAAAAAAATATTTTGTTTTTTTGATGGTATATTATATGATTCAAAAAGAAAGGTTTACTAAAGGAGCACAACATGTCGGGTTTAAATAATATTATACAAGCAGGAAAAAAGCTGGCGGAAGATGTAGGGAAAATTTTCTATAAGGGAGCGCTTCAAGGACATGATGTGGTGTCTGTCTCCAAAGGCCTTCCTCGCAGCATTTTTAGAAGACAACAAGTGGCGCAGCATACGGGTGATATAAGGCAAATACCAAGGAAGATAGAAGCCGATGCGCAAAAGCTTTTGTTGGAAAAAAACACCAGAAAAGCCAAAACCCTTGCAGAAGGAATAATACACGCCTCTTCTTCGCTGGCAGGGTCGCTGACAAACGGAAAAGTTAAGTCTGAAAATTATACGGTTCTAGCAAACTCTTTTACTGATGTGATCATGTCGCTAAAGGCTCCTGTCGAAGAAAAAGGCGTTTGTCTGGAATCTTTGCTTGCCATCCCCGACCAGCCGAGCCTGCAGGATGAAGATCTGATGCCGTTGCTGAAAACGTTCCACATGTTACTAAGGTTAAATCCTGAGGATGTCTCTGACGGAGCAAAAGAGCTATTAGCCGAAAAGTTCGTCGTTCTTAGCGATGCTGTTTCGGGATTAGAATGGAATTATATGCTACCGGAGCAAGCTATACCATATCAGGCTGAGATGCTGAAGTTGTTCAGAGACTTCTTTAGACCGGAAGCCTTTCCCAAGGAGGTCATGCCCAAGCTAGTTCAATCTTTCCACTCTTTTGTCGAGAATGTCGTCCAGCGGGAAAAAGCGGAAGAATGTAAGACAGTGGAAGAAGATGAAGAAAAAACAATAATAGAAGACTTGTTTGATATATTAAAGTCGCCACTGGGCGACGACGCCGCGATGAAAGAAAATATCTTGGATGTTTTGTCGAAGTTGTCAGAGGATGGAAGCCTTCAAAATAAAAGCCTTCAAAATCGTATTGTTCGAGGGCTTAAGGAAACGCCGCCATTAAAACCTGAGGGTCTAAATGCACGTAAAGACAAGATTTTGTGGCAAAGAGGCAAAAAGATAGTAAGATAACGCTCTTAACAATAGCGGTCTTTCACCGTATGACGTCGTCGTTGCTAGAAAATGGGTGGTAGTGGTATCCTTCCTATCCTAACGTTAATCCAATACAAGGAAAGGCTATGAGCAAGAGATACGACCATCAAGCTATTGAGTCCAAGTGGCAGAAGTTTTGGCTGGAGAACAAGACCTTCAAGGCCGAGATTGACGAAGGCAAGGAAAAGTATTACATCCTTGATATGTTTCCGTATCCTTCGGGGGCGGGGCTTCATGTAGGACATCCTCTGGGGTATACTGCTACGGACATCCTGGCGCGGAACAAGAGAAAGCAGGGGTATAATGTACTTCATCCTATGGGATGGGACAGCTTCGGGCTTCCTGCCGAGCAGTATGCGATAAGGACGGGTACGCACCCTGCCGTTACGACGACGAAAAATATTGATACGTTTAGAAGGCAGCTGCAGGCTCTGGGGTTCAGCTACGACTGGGATCGCGAGGTTGCTACTAGCGACCCGAAGTATTACAAATGGACGCAGTGGATCTTCACGAAGCTTTTCGAAAGGGGACTCGCCTATGAAGCTGAGATGATGGTAAACTACTGTCCGGCGCTGGGAACCGTCCTTGCCAATGAAGAAGTCGAAGACGGCAAAGCCAAAGAAGGCGGACATTCTATTGAAAGAAGGCCGCTGAAGCAGTGGGTCCTTAAGATTACGGCATATGCTGAGAGACTTCTCGACGACCTTGATCTTCTCGACTGGTCAGAAGGTCTAAAGAGATCACAAGTCAACTGGATAGGCAAAAGCGAAGGCGCACACGTCGACTTCATCGTCGATGGCAGCGAAGAAACCATCAGCGTCTTCACAACAAGGCCCGACACCCTCTTCGGTGCGACGTATATGGTCCTTTCACCAGAACATCCTCTCGTCGACAAGGTCACTACCGAAGAATACTGCCAAGATGTTGAGACATACCGGCAGGTGACGGCATCGAAGAGTGACCTCGAGCGTACAGAGCTATCCAAGCATAAAACCGGTGTCTTCACTGGCGCTTATGCCATAAACCCCGTCAACGGCGAAAAAATACCGATATGGATCGCTGACTACGTCCTTATCAGCTACGGCACCGGCGCAATAATGGCTGTGCCTTCCCACGACGAAAGAGACTTCGAGTTCGCAACGAAATTTAAAATCCCAATCATCGCCGTATACGACCCAGGCACAGAGAAATGTGAAGGTATCGAAGACATAGACGCCGAACAAGCACGCGAAGAGATCCTCACAGGAAAACGCTGCTGGACAGGCGACGGTATATGCATCAACAGCGTAAACGACGACATCTCAATAAATGACCTACCCGTAAAAGATGCAAAAAAAACAATAACGGCATGGCTCGAAGAAAAAGGCACAGGAAAAGCCGCTATCAACTACAAACTTCGTGACTGGCTTTTCTCGCGACAACGATACTGGGGAGAGCCTTTCCCAATACTACACCTCGAAGACGGCACACAGCGCGCCCTCGACGTCGATGAGCTGCCACTAACGCCTCCAGAGTTAGATGACTTCACGCCTTGCAACGACGGCAGCAGCCCCCTAGCAAAAGCGACAGAATGGGTGGAGATAACAGACCCCAAGACCGGCAAAAAAGCCCTCCGTGAGACGAATACCATGCCACAATGGGCAGGATCATGTTGGTACTACCTACGATTCATGGATCCACACAACGACGATGCCGCATGGAGCCCCGAAGCAGAGAAATACTGGGGCCCCGTCGATATGTACCTCGGCGGCGTAGAACATGCCGTCCTACACCTACTATACGCACGCTTCTGGCATAAAGTCCTGTTCGACTGCGGACACGTTTCCACTCCAGAACCTTTCATGAAGCTCCGTAACCAAGGACTTATAACTTCACGGTCGTATCAGCTACCTTCTGGAGCATATGTCGCCCCCGAAGATACCATAGAAAAAGAGGGGAGCTACTACCACAAAGATACCAACGAGAAACTCCGCAGTCAGATAGAGAAAATGTCGAAATCTAAACTCAATGGCGTCACCCCCGACGATATCGTCGAAGACCTCGGCGCCGACGCACTACGCCTATACGAAATGTTTATGGGACCCCTCGACAAAGAAAAAGTGTGGGATACCAACGCCATCCACGGATGCCGCCGATTCCTCGCACGTTTCTACGACATAATAACATCAGAAAAAGTCTCCGACGAACCACCTTCACAAGAAGCGCTGAAACTCGGAAACCGCCTCGTCCACGGAGTATGCAACGACATCGAAGCCATGCTCTTCAATACCGCAATAGCAAAGTTTATGGAGTTCCTTAACGACTTCTCAAAACTCGAAATATACCCTAAAGAAATCCTAACAATGGCAACACACTGCCTATCACCATTAGCACCACACCTAGCAGAAGAAGCTTGGGAAACCCTAGGTAACAGCGAAAGCCTTTCATATACCGCATTCCCTACCGTAGACAAAACCCTCCTAGAAGATGACACCATGACATACGTCATACAAATAAATGGTAAAGTTCGCGCAAAACTCGACCTCCCAAAAGATCAAGACAAAGACACCATACTAAACCTCGCAAAACAACAAGATAAAATAGCAAAGCACCTCGAAGGTAAAGAAATTCGAAAAGTGATATTTGTGCCAAATAAACTCCTCAGCATTGTCATCGTTGGGTAGGGCGCCGCCCTACCCAAACCCCAGCGATGTCCGCCTTTGGAATCCCCAGGTAGGCGACAAATCGGCTCTGAGCCGATTTGCTGCCGTCATTCCTATCCATCGCAAAAACGATGGATAGGATAGGTATGAATAGCACAACCACATAGAAGGAATAATATTATGAATGTATACGGTTAAATAGCGTTAGATATTATCAGACTATAACGGCTTTTTTGTTGTGAGTATAATGGAATACGTATATTATGTTTTTATTTTTACAGCGACAGCATAAATATTAGGAAAATATATAATGGAAATAACTTTAGGAGATATTGCAGATCTAAAAGAAGTTGAGCCCCTTTCTTCTTTGTTAGGATTAGATAGTTTAGAACAAGCAAGTCCGCATATTGCAATAGCTCAAAAAGCATTTTCTGATATAACAGTGCGTCAAGACGGTACTAAATATATTTCTAGAACTGAATTGAGGGCACCCACTGAAGCTTCTGGTAAAGTCGAGGATGAATATAGAGAAATATTTATTGATAATACTGCCTCTAATGTTAAAGATCTAGGGAAGAAGGTTTTTGCGCTAGTTTCCTATGGTGATACGGCCGCTCTGAAAAAAATCCTTACCTATGCCAACGAAGCACAAATAAAAATCCCTGCTGAATTTCTCGGCGAAATGTTAGTTAGAGCTGTTTATTATAATATGATTGTCAAAGCAGCAAACATCCTTTCCTATGCCAAAAAAGCAGAAATAAAAATCCCTGCTGAATTTCTCGGCCAAGCGCTTAACAAAGCAGTTTCTACGAGGAGAAAAAAAGGTGTGAAAACCATCCTTTCCTATGCCAAAGGAGCACAAATACATCTTGATTTAGCTAAAGCTCTAGGCAAAGCGGCTGTTGCCGCAGCTTGTCATGGAGACATAGGCGCTGTGAATGCCATCATTTTATATAACAATAGTTGTGCCCCAAAAATACATCTTGCTTTAGCTGAAGCTCTAGCCAAGATGCCCCCTGAAAATCCAATTTGCAGTATGACGTTGAGGAAAGCTAGTTGTTTTATTGCCTATGCCAAAAAAGCAGGAATAAAAATCCCTGGTGACGCTCTCGGCAAAGCGATTTTAAATGCTTGTTGCCATTGTGAGATGATCGCTGTGAAAGTCAGCATTGACTATGCCAGTAGTTTTGAGCCAAAAATAAAAATCCCTGGTGACGCTCTCGGCAAAGCGGTCTCTATTGCCGTTTCCTGTGGAAATGTTGACGCTGTGAAAGAATTCATTGCCTATGCCAAAGAAGCACAAATAAAAATCCCTGGTGACGCTATCGGCAAAGCGGTCTCTATTGCCGCTTCCAGTGGAAAGGTTGACGTTGTGAAAGACGCCATTGCCTATGCCAGTAGTTTTGAACCAAAAATAAAAATTTCCGCTGATTATCTCGGCAAAGCGCTTACTGACACTCCTTAGGATAGTCTTTTGGACGTTATGAGTACCATCCTTTCCTATGCCAGTAGTTTTGAACCACAAATAAAAATCCCTGCTATGGCGTTCCTAACAGTGATGAACAAACTTAATATGTGAAGGCCATCAAAGCATAATTAATTTCGCTCTGTGGTTCAGAATTCCGTAAATCTCGTAAGGTCTATTGTTTGCTGACCTTACGCGCTACTCTCACTTTATTGGCGTGCTGCAAGGGCGATCTGCTGCGTATTCCTCCTCACACAGCTCTATCTGAGCTTGGCTCGTCGGAATACTTGCATCTCATCCCTTTCGCTACGCCACTAAAGCAAGATTATCGCGTAACATCAGTTATTTATTTCCTTGTATTTTTTTTGTGAAAAGTATTACACAAGGAAATAGTAAACAAGGATATAGATATGGCAAAGTTATCAAAAGTTTCCGGCGGAGAAAATGCACCGCCAAACATAAGAAAACCATCTTCAGCGAAAGGAAAGCTTCCGGGGCATGATTTCGTAGAGCTTTCTGAGGACGATTTCCCACGCAGTCTTTTTGAAGATACCAATTGTACTGAGGGTGAAGAGGCGTCGCTATTAAGCGGTCACACAGTAAAAGCGATAAAAGAAATAGAGAGAAATGTCGGAAAGCTTCAGAAGGCAAAAACTATCGCAACAGCTAGAGCCCGCTTAAACAAGATAAGAAAGGCGACGGTTAAGTTGGTAAGACCCTTTCAAGAAGGAAGAATTGCCGAAGAAGATCCTAAAACATATCTAAGGCTGGCAAACTCTTTTGCCGAGGTAGTTAGAGATAAGAACGTTGTTGGTGAAGAAAAAAGCGTTTATGCCGACACATTGTGTGACATCCTTGGTATGGAGGATATACCGCGCGAAGATCATGCAGCGTTGGCCAAGATACTGCGCGACCTGCTTAGTGATGACGGTGTTCCTGCTGAAACAAAACCCTCGCTTGCTCGGGCGCTCCGTACTTTCACCGAAAAAATTTCTTCTGACAATGACGAAGCTATAATAGAGCTAATAGATGCTTTAGCTGTCGTTCTTGGGTCTCCGAATATTATTCTCGAAGACAAAAATCGTATTGCCAAAATTTTTGGTGGCGTCATATTGCGCCAGAAGCTGGATGGGCAAAATTTAGAGAATTTGAAAAATACGATTGTATATTTAATGCGAAGCCCTGAAATTTCCGACTCAATAAAGTCGAGACTTGCAAAGAACGTGGAAAAAAGATTTCCTGACTTGATAAGGGAAATTCAAGATAATCTATTCTTACAATGAAACAGCGGATGTTGTGCTCTGTTCTATCAATCTCCCCTCAGCGAGTTTATAGTCTTTGGCGTCAAATTATTTCCTTGTATTTTTTTTGTGAAAAGCATTACACAAGGTAATAGTAAACAAGGACATCGATATGGTAGATTCACCAAAAGTTTCAGGCAAAGAAAATTTATCGACAAACATAAAACCGAAAACTTCGGAGCGGAAAGGAAAGCTTTCGAGTCGCGAAGCCAGCACAAAACCCGTTAAAGACGGTGTAAAACCTCTTGCTCAAGAAGCTCTTGCTGAAGCCTCCTCTCCAGAGGCTAAAAAAGGAAAACACATTCATTTTACAGATCCTATCGAAGAAGGTGATGTTGGAAAGCAGCCTGAAGATTTGAAGATTGAAGCGGCGGCGATAAGAGCATCAGTGCAAAAGCCTGAAATGGACAAAGTGAAAGCTCCCATGTTTGAAGTGAGAGCTAAAGAGCTCGAAGCTAAGGCTGCCATGCTCGAAGCAAAAGGACGGTGGCTTGCAGTAAAAAATGGCGAAGCACCCGTGCCTGAAGGACGCGAAGCTGCTAAAATGAAACTCAAAGAACGAGAAGCTGAGTATATTGAGTGTAATGTCCTGTTTAAAATATCCGTGATGGAACGCTTGGAGTCGAAAGCGGTAACTGCCGATCCGTTGGAAAAAAAAGAAATAGAAGCGGAAGTCCGAAGTCTGGAAATAGAAGGCAACAAGGCTGAGGCTAGGGGTAAAAGACTTGAAAAGGACGTTAAAGACTATGAAGTGCGAAATAAAACAGATGCGTTGAGGGTGGTAAAAAGTACTTTAATGTCGATATACAGAGCGGGCAAAAGAGGAGATCCTGAGTTCAAACGTCTTGAGACAAAGCGTATCGGGCTTTTGAATGAGATCAAAGAGCTCAAAGCAGAGAGTTCAACTCTTTTGGCTGAAGCCAGAGAGAGTGAAGTGGCAGCAGCGACAATCAGACGCGAAGTGGCGGCTGCGATGGACGTGGCAGGAAAAGGTGATATAGCAGCGGACAGCATAGAAGAGCAAATCGAAGCTCGGCATGCCGAAGCACGGCAGCTTCCACCGGACAGCGTAGAAGCCAAAGACCTTGAAGCCAGCGCCAAAACACTTGAAGTGGTAGCTATGTTATCGAAAATCAATGAGAAAAAGCGTAGAGTGGCAATGCTGCGGGCTAAGGGTGACGAAGAGAGCATAGCCAAAGCCAACGGGTTTGAAAGAGAAATTCACACGCTCGTAGGCCAAGCTATAGCACTTGAAGCTGAAGTTCAACAGCTCAGAGGGACAGATGAAGCGTTAGATTTACGCCTTGCCGCGGCAAAGATGAGGTCCGACGCACATACCAAAAGAGCCTACGCAGAAAAAGAAATAAAAAAAGAAAAGTTTGAAAGGCTTTTAGCAGAAGCCAAAGATCTTGAAAATGAAGCTAATCAACTTCTAGCAGAAGCCGAAAGGCTTGAAAAATAGACAATAATTAAGGAGTACACTATGTTAGGACCAAAGATATTCTCTTCCGAAGAAAACAGGGACGGAAATATAATACCGAAACAGGACGCGACGTCGAAAGAAAAAATCAAAGGACATACCGTCCACCACACCTCCGAAGATGATCTCCCTAATAGCATTTTTAATGTTGGCGAGTCGCGCGAATCTGAAAAACCATTAACTGGTCGCCAAATAAAACGAATAATAAAAGACATTAAAGACGGTTCGGTTACTGCAAAAATCTCCACGCCTGACATCCTCACAAAAATCACACATATAAAATTGGTACAATCTCTTGCTCAAGGCATCAGGACCGGAGCTCCAAACAAAAAGGTTTATGTTGACTCATTGCTTGACATTCTTAGAAAAGAAAGCTCGTCTGAAGACCACGCCAAGCTGATCAAGGCGATAAAAGATCTTTTTGCAGAAGGTCTTCCCCCCGAAGATCAGAAACGCTTTGTTCGGCCGTTATGCGACCTCGCCGAACAAGTTTCTACTGAGAAATCCGATGTCGTCTTTCAACTTAGCAAGGCTTTAACCGTGGCTATCGCCTCGAAAAATGTTCCTGCAAAAGACAAGAAAGACCTTGTAAAAAGCTTTAAAGCTGTCATAAATAAAAAGGAGATGCCCAAAAAAGATCTTCAGGAACTTACAGTAGACCTTAAGTATCTGATGGATTCGCGTGATGTTCCCAACGAAACAAAGCTGTCGCTTATGGAGGGTCTCCTCCCGTTTTTCAGCCGTACCGACTTCACCCCTGAATCTCGCAACGACCTTTTCTCTGTTATCACCAAAGCCTTCCATCTCGCGATGGCTGAAGAGAAAAAGCCAATACCGCCTGGGGGAGATGCGAAAAAGGTGGCGAAGAAAAACGCCGATATGAACGCAGCCTTGGTGCGATATATTGCCATTGTTTTTAATCCGGACACTTTGAAGGCCGACAAATATCTTGATGCGATATCATTTTTTGGTCTGGTTCTATGCTTGCCGAATGTCTCTGATGGCGACAAGGAAATCTTAGCCCAGTTTTTCAATAAGGTTTTTGAGAAAGCATCGCAAAAAAAGAGCTCTCGCGCTGCTATTACGACACAAGTTGAGAATATACTTGCTTCGCCGGATGTCCCAGAAAGAACAAAGGAAGTAGTCGCGTCGTGTGCACATAAAATCGTTGGATGGGACATCTCCAACTACAAAGGGGTTATTAACATATTACATGGCGCCATGGTCGTCACAACAGAAGACACAGCTAAGTTGTTCGTCAAGGATCTGTTAGGCGTCCTTAGTAAGAAGTTACCTGAAGACACAGATACGTATACTAGCACAGCAAAGGCCGTTGGCAGGGCACTGCAGATGCCAGACGTGACGGAAAAGGACAGGAAAGAACTTTCAAAGATATTGCTGGAGGTGGCCCCTAATGTCGTCGATGTCCCCGAAACTCATTATGAGGTGGCTCAAGGTTTATATGAGATATTTAAATCGCCGGAGATTATCCCTCGAAAGGGTACTATAGTCAAAAAAACCAGAGTAGAAGCTTGTGCGGACTTGTTGGTTAAAGTTGCCCTTGCCAACGCAAAAGAGCGCTCTTCCGAAGCTCGTAAGCCCTTATTTCAAGCTCTTTCTCTGGCAATCGCCTTGAAAGACGTCCCTGATATTAAAAAAGGAGACTTGGCAAAAGCGTTCTGTCTTTTTGCTGACGAAGGACACAAGGACAAGAGAATCCAAAAAGATATGATACGCCTCTTTGTGACATTGTTCACTCTACCTACAGAGGCGAAGGTAGACCATGAAAAAGCCGCTGAACAGTTCGGCTCCCTTGTAGAAAATTTAGACTCTGAAAATTATAAGATTTTTCTACTAGAACTTACGAGCCTACTCAAATTGCCTGAGCTTCCCGATACGGTGAAAGCTTCGATTGCAAAGAGCTTGGATTCTTTTGATTCGCAAGGAATTTCTTATGCGAGCTCTTTCTGGAGCACTTTAGGACCCGATGCACGCATGCCGGCAATAATGGCTCTTGGCGCAGCACTGCAGATAAAAGACCTGCCGGAAGAATTACAAGAGTCTTTGGGAAGCAACTTCTCTGCCTTGGCGGAAGAAGATTTGAATAACATCGAAAAACGAACGATAGTTGAAAATTTTTCCCAGCTGGCTATATTGATAACATCAAAGTCAACACTGGCAGACAGCCTCGAATCCATTGTTGAGTGGGAACTGAAAGAGATCGATATGCAACAAAATATACTGATAGCTTTTGTTTCGTTATTTAATAAAGGCGATATAGATGATAAAGAAGGGTATGCAGAATGTCTATGCGCTCTTCTTAACAAAGAATACGACGGTGACTTCGCCTCCAATATCGACGCTCTTGCGGGGAATATTACAATGCTCGTCGCTTTGATACAGTTATCAGACCTTGACGAAGAAAGTCAGCAAGGAGTTCAAGGCGCTTTACAAGGCCTTATAGACCGAGCAGGGTGTAGCGATGAAACACTAGTAACATTTGAACGGGTTACGACGCCTCCTACGAAGTCGGCACCTCCCGTTCCTGCAGAGACGCCTAAAACGCCTTCTCCGAAAGCTGACGCCGAAGAAGCGCCACGGCGTCCACCTCCGGCGCCTCCTGCAGCTAAAACGCCACCACCGAAACCTGCTGTAGAGAAGCCTGCCGATGAGGAAACCTATGAGGGTAGCTTTGAATATGTAGATGAAGATGGAAATGTTTACCAGGTTGAAGATGTAATTGAGTCGTCTCAAGAACAGCGTAAAGCTGAAGCAGGAGCCCCTACAGCCGAAGAGCTGCCCGCTCAACAGCAGGAATACAACCCAGTTAGTAAAATAGCAGAATTGTTTTTGCTTAGTCCAGAAGTTGAGTTTAATCAAGATACAAGAAAGCTCATTTCGGATTTTGTTGAAGCGACAAAAAATCAGGATTTGAAAGAAGAAGATTACTATGATATAGCACTTACATTTTCTTCAATAATGCTTAAATTGGATAAAGCGCCCATAGAAGTTAAATCTGAGCTTATTACCGCCTTGAACGAGTTCGCGCTTCGAAAAGGAATGCCAGAAGGACACAGACACATAATCAATGCTTTTGGCAGCGCCCTCGAATTATTAGACGTCGCTGATGGTGAGAAAGTTGAGGTCGCAGAAAATTTCATGGCTTTTATCAGCAGAGAAGACTTCGACAAAGACGCATATTCAAGTGTAATGTACATTTTTGAAAAGTTGATCATTTCGTCGGCAATCCCGGAAAAAGCAAAATTGATTATTGTGGGAGGACTAGAATCTCTTGTGAGATATCAAAAGTTGACCCCTGAAAGTCAAAAAGAGATATTATCTTTATTCGATATTATAAGTAATGTTCCACAGGAAGTGCAAAATGCTCTCGTTGGGGTTTTGATAGCTTTTATGGACGATAGGGAGTTAGAGACGGACGTTCTCGTTCGGTTACTAGGAACGGTTGATTCTGCGCTTATGATGTTGCCTGACGATACCATAACGAATGGAGTTAATGAAGGCGAAGTTAATAAAAGGATGCTCGTGAAATATTTAGGCGGGCTTGCTGCTCGTGATGATTTGACATCTGATGTTAGAGCGTCTGTAGATGCCATGATGGAAAAATATGGCGAAGAGGCTTCGGAAGAGGCTGCATACATGCCTCCATCCAACCCAGAAGAATCTCAAGAACTCGTAGCTAAACTGAAAGAGCTTGTTGTTGAAAAGCAAGCAGAATTTCCTGACGAAGGCTCCGACTGGAGCGATGACGAAGAGGTTTCTTCAGAAACACCTTCGCCGGCACCTCCACAAGCCCCTGAGGATAAGCCTGCTGTCGCGCCCGCCGCCGACAAGCCGTCATCATCACCTCCCGAAGAAGAAACAGCACCGTCACTGCCGCCGAAGCCGACAGGACATCGGGCTAGCTTTCTTGATGATATAAGAAGCAAACAAAGTCGGACGCTAAAACATGTTGAGCCTCCCAAGAGAAAAACTTCGTCCAAGCAAGACATGCTCGCCAAAATAAGGAAAAAGGAAACCAAATTACGACACGTAGAAACGGAGGAACAAAAACCGAAAGAACCGAAAAGCCCTTTGAGCGAGAAAGCAGACAGGATGAAAAAAATGATGGGTGCTTTCGAAAGTGATAGCTCCGGAGGAGAAAGCGATAGCGACTGGGGTGAAGTAGATACAAGCCGTACTAAAAAGCCACCACGTGCAGTGCGTCCCAAAACATCGCCGACGCTACCTCCTTCGCGCAGGCGTCCTAAGAATGCGCCGCCGCTACCACCACAGCGTGCAGGGCGTCCCAAAACGCCACCGACGCCTCCTTTTCCGAAAGAAGACAAGTCGGCTGATGTTCTGTCAGATGCTGAAGCTACAAGAAGGGCAGGAAAAGCCAAAAAAGACGAAGAATAAACAACAGAAAAACGGAGTATAATATGCCAATAATAAAACCGGGCGGCCCGGATAACGTTGATCCAAATGTGTCGTCGAAAAACCCTTCTGCCAACCCCAAAAAAGGCGATCTTAGTGGGCACGACTTTGTTCCTGTCGACACCGACAAGCTGCCAAAATGTTTATTGAGTAGTACTACGACAATGGACGAAAGAAAACCGGAAGCGTTATCAGGAAGAATATCGCCGGAGTCTTCGACGGAAAATGTCCAAGAAAACATACAACGTATTGCATCATTCATCAGCGGAAAAATTGAGTCTGAACATGAAGCAGACATAATTCAATTGGCCTCGAGTATTACCACAGAAGAACTGGAAGCGTATCCTGAAGGGTATTTGCCGTTAGCACAAAATCTTGCTGCTCTTATTAAACATCTGGTTGGAGCTGAAAGCACTCACGAGAAAAACGAAAAACGGCAGGAATGTGTTGACACGCTACGATATATTCTGAGGCAAGACATACCTCCCGACGCACATGTTGAGATGATTAAGACGATTAAAGGTCTGCTTGCAGACGACAAAGTTCCTGCCGAAGACAAATCGGCTCTAACGCGCTCGCTTTGTGGCTTTGCTTCAAAGGTTTCTGATGACGATGCCTTGATTGAGCTGTGCGGAGCTTTTATCGTGGCTATTGCCTCTTCGGCAGACGTAAAAGCTAAAGGCCTTGTTGCTGTAAGCTTCAGCGACGTCATCCTGCGCCCAAAGGCTCCAAAAGAAGCCATAATGAAAAAAGCTGCATATATAATGCGGTCGGATGTTCCTGAAGAAATACAGCTTTCTTTTGTGAGAGGGCTGGCATCTGCATCGACAGAGCTCCTTGACAGAAAATTTATGACAAAGGGCATATGTGTAAGCATGGTACAAATTCTTAGCAAGGCTTTGCAGCTGCAGGGTCTCTCTGGCGAAGACAAAAAACTTTTCACTTCCGTTTTTGCTGTTGTGCTTGACAATACAAGACGACTGGCGCCATCAGCGGCTCATAAGGAAGCTATATCAAAAGCCTTTGTAGCGATATTGCGGTCGCCAAACGTTCCGCAGGAAAACAAACGTTCTCTTGTCAACAAGCACGTGCAAAAGGTTATTGGCTGGAAAAAAATATCTCAGAAAGAGGCTTTCGGCATGTTGGAAGCTGCTATAGTTGTCGCTGAGGACCCCAAAGATTTTGTTAAAGAGCTGGTGAAATTCCTCGGCAACAATAAAACGAGAGATAGAAACGCATATACTGATGCAGTGAGGTCTGCCGTCGCGGCCTTGCAAGTAAAGGAGTGTAGCAAAACACACACACAAGCTCTTGTGAAAACTTTTGTCGACATCGTTCCTAAAATGGCGCTCACCACCGAAGTCTATAGTGTGTTGGCAAGAGGTTTCGTTACCGTATTTCAGCAGACTAGCATTGATAAAAAAGAATTCGAGTTGCTTGAGACACCTTTGTTTAACATGTCAAAGCAAAGCGATCTGGATGATAAAGTTTACCCACCGCTGTTGCAAGCTCTTGCTCTCGCTTCCGAAAAAGGTCTTATGCCGGACGAGTTCGCAAAGCGTTTTGACGATATTAGCGCCAAAGCTATAGAGACCGTCAAAGAAGAAAACCGTGCACCATTGTTGCAAGAGCTATGCCGTACATACAACTCTTTGTTGCAGACACCAGCTTGGGCAAAGACGAAACTGTCGGTTGCCAAAAAAGTTCGCACTATTGTTGGATGGACGTTGCCGCTAGGGGAGTCGGAAAGAGTCGCCATCCTGAAGATGTTCAAAGACCTTTTGACAGAAAAAACTGTAGGGAAAAAGCTAAGAGACGAATATTTGACCAAGCTTTTCCCTCTGTTGTCACCACAAGAACAGGGAGACGAATATAAAACAGCATTTGACGAGATCGTAGCGTCTCTGCTTAAAGCCCAAGGCGTCGCGCCTGAGTATAAGAAAGTACCACTGCCACCACAGCCGCCACCACAACGAGAAGCTCCACAAGGAAGGCCACCGCCGGCGTTCTTGGCAGCGATACGGAAGAGTGGTGGCAAAGCCCGTGCTGGCGGAGAAAAGACAAAAAAAACACAATCCGCCAGACCAAAGTCGACACCTGGTGGTGGTGGAATGCCGGCAGGTTTCCTGGACGCAATAAGAAAGAAGGGCGCTCAAGGCTTAAAAAAGCCTGGGGAAACGAAGTCCACAGCCAAAACGGAAAAAGACTCTAAATCTGCAATGTTAGCAGCTATACAGGGTGGTGCTGCCGGTAAATTACGGAAAGCGTCGGAAACAAAAAAGAAGACTGGCGGCTCTCAGGATGGATTAATGGCAGCTATAGAGGGTGGCGCTGTAGGTAGATTAAAATCCTCCGGTACTAGGAAAGCAAGAAAAGAAATCACTCCGGAAGAGAGGAAAGCTAAGTTCGAAAAGCAAATAGAAAACGCTAAAGAACAGATTCCGAATCTTGAAAAAGAATATGCAAAAGAATTACAACAAGTAAAAGAAAAGGGCGCTACTGAAGAAAGAAATGAAAAAGTTAGGATAAGCAAGATGCGTCTTGAAGGTGCACAAAGAAGAATAAAGACGTTTGAAGCAGGTTTACGAGAATTGAAGGCTGAAGAGCAGGCCGCTGTGCGAGAAAAAGGCTTCGCTCTCAGAAGGAAAAAAAGCAGCCAACCAGAAAAATAACATTATCAGACCATACAAATGGGATACAAAAAAGCCACGACTCTTTTGAGTCGTGGCTTTTTTTAGCTAAAGGCAAGCGTTTTTATTAGAAACGATATCCTGCGCCGATGATAACTCCGCGGCCAGTGACGCCGTTGAGTTCGTTGTCGTTTGCGTCGTTAATGCCTAATGTGAGACTTGTCGACCAGCTGTCATCGATGAAGTATTCAAGATTTATTGCAGAGTTTAAACCACGAGATTCTGTGCGCTTACCATCTTGAGGTAGGGCTGCATTAGAGAAGTGCGACTTCGAATGCGACCATGCATATTGTAACACCAACGTTGCTGCCCATTTATCGCCGAACTTGACGATGGTGTCAACACCAATAGCAGGGACGCGCGACTGTATAGAAGCTTCTTCGGAAGCGATTGCGAAGCCAGGAGCTGGGTGTATTTCGATGTTCTTGGTCTTTAGGTAGCTCATAGAATACGCGATATTGGGGATGAAACGTAAGTTGTTTCCTATAGGAAGATACCATCCTATTGCTATGCCGCCATTATAGATATGTCCTTCGCCAAACCCTGCCAAAACGCTAGGCTTTATGGTGAAACCATTAGGATATACGAAGGTGGCAGCGAGGCGTCCGCCAGTCATATTGGTAAGCTTGCCGCGATTGTCGGCATATTTGTTCTCTATAAGCATAGTAGCAGCGCCGAGGTCTACCTTGCCATGGACGTCTTTATATACGACGTCCAAAACGTCATACCAATTGCTAGTGTCGTTAGTAGTTTCTGCGTCTTCGGCACACACTGCATAGCTCGATACGGCAATAGCCGCTGCCATAATAAATGCAAATTTCTTCATAGTTCATTCTCCTGTTGTTTTTAGTACATTCACATCATTGTGAAAAAATATATTGGCTATACTAAACAAAAGAACGATTAGAACACCACACTTTTTTCAGTGATCCGAACTAATTGAGCATCAACACAGAACCCCTTTACCACGGAGACTCGGAGAACCACGGAGTTACACAGAGAGCGCCCGCTGCGCAGAGCGCGCAGCAGACGCACGGCTGTCGTCGTTGTCGTTGATTGTACTTCTTTTCTTTGTTTTTACTATAGCAAACGTAAAGATACAGTCTTACTTTTACGACAACGTCGAGAGGGGGCACTGACGTGTCCGGGTGAAAGGTATAGTGTAGCGTTATAGTTCACCGTTCAGAAACGGGGGTCTGGGGGAGAATCCACCAGCCAGTTCTTTTTCTCTCTGTGTACTCTGTGGCTCCGTGGTAGAAAATCCCTATTCCGAACTTTTCAAGAAAAGTCCGCCTACGTCGCTCGCTATGCCTAAGAGTTGTTTTTGTGGCCTTTCGGCTTTTTCAGCTTCTGCGATAGTAGACAGGTCTTCTTCGTGCTGCTCTTCGATGTCAAGGAGACCAGTAAGGTGTAGCCTCAAAGACTCTTCTATAGCGTCGCGTAGAGCAGCGATCTTAGGAGGGGAGTCGACCTCTTCTTCTTTGCGAGACATCAGAGTTTCATATCTGCGGGCCAAGGCCTTCTTGTATTTTTTCGCTATAAAGAATTTGAAGTCTTTTACGATGCCATCGCGCAACGATTCGGCAGCAACGCTGTCTTCGCAGTATGCCGTTACGGCGTTGTCCCATTTCGGCGTCAGAAGGAAGTCTTCGAGGTCTTCGTCGATATGGACGATGATAGCATGTATGTTGACGTTGAGAAGGTCCTTGTCGTCGCTTGTGGTGTCAACACTGTCGACTATAGTAGCAAAGCACCACTCTTTGCTGCTATGGACGCTGTCGTCACGCTTACATTGTGCTTCGTAGCGCATCGCTTCGGCATGGCCTTTGGAGAGCTTTATATCAATCCATGTGGCTATGCGGTTGAAGGCCTCCTGTGCGTCGTCAATGACTATCGAGATGTTGTATATCTTGAAGAAAGCGTTAACTTTTTTGGCGGACTCTACCATCGCCTCCATAGGAGTTTTTTTCTTTTTTTTGTTTTTCTCCTGATTGTTGGTTTTACCGACAATCTTGAGCTCTTTTTCGAGCTGTTTTGCGACAACATGTCTGATGACTACCGGCAACGTAGTGCCGTTGGGAAGGGTCATATATGTTGGGACAGGAGGGAAGTCTTCCAGATCTTCCAGGGTATCTTCTCTGTTGTCGATACCGACTAAATTAGAATTCTGAAGGTCTTCAATAGGGTGTTCAGGAGTCATAGCTAACCTTTTTCCTTTAGACTAACAATACCATGAAAATTTTGGAAGTCTTTTTGTCGCTGATGATAAACCGTTCTTATTCTATTGGTGACATCCCCTCCATCATCTAATACAAACGTTTCGACTTTACTAGATTGCTGAGGATAAGGCGTTGTTGTTCTGCTTGCAGTTTTGTTGCCAGTTAATATAAATGTTTCGATTCTGGTTGGGTGATCATCAAGATCTGTTGGCTGGACAGTGGTTTGGTAAGGAGGTATATTTGATATTTCCATTGTATCCACCATTTAAATATATTATCAGACGTTGCCGTTTTATAAAATAATACTACAACAAAATCACAAAAGAAAAAAACTATCCTCTACTAAAAGCTTCTTGTTTCTGTAGATATTTCATAAAGACCACGCCACCGGCAAATACGAGAATACTTGCTACCATAAATGGCAGCGACGTATTATAAACCGACAATGCTCCTGCAATCGCAGGCCCAAAGCTCTTTCCTAGTGCTTGTATTGACTGTGCAATACCCAACACATTTCCTTGCATGTCTGATGGGGCATTATTGGAGATGAAGGCTATTGTGTTGGGATATATCAGTCCTTGTAAAACTATTATTGCAGGGAAGATGGCGAAAATTATTGCTATCGACTTAGCCATAAGCAACAGTGGAATACATAGTGCCAATGAAAATGCCGATGCTGCCATTGTTTGTTGTGGCATCCATCGTTTTGACAGCGGTTTTATGATAATCTGCGAGACGATCATCCACAAGCCGAAATAAGCAAAAAAGCGTCCTGCTCCTATCGATGTGATGGCGAATTTATCTATGAGGAAAACGTGGAAGAATTTTATAAAACAATTCCATCCTATTGAAAAGAAAAACGCTACGACGAACATCATACGTATCTTAGGAATTTTAAAGGCATTGAAAATATGATGTACCTCGAAGAACGGCGTTATCGAGGTGTTGTCAGAGCGTTGTCGTGTCTCACTGAAAAACAATAGCGTGATAAAGATGTTGAAAAACGCCAAACCAAGAGCAAAACGGAAAGGAATGGCATATAAAGGAGGGGAGCCGGCAACGAGGTGTCCGCCGATAAGAGGAGCTATTATTGCGCCGACACCAAGAGCAAGAAAAATCAGTCCAAAGCGTCGTGGTTTAGAGTCATCATCGGAGACATCGGCGATAGCAGACTGTGTTATTGATAATGTTGCTCCCGTCAGTCCGGCAATGATATGTCCTACGAAGAAAAAGGAGACCATATGCGTAGCGATACTATACAGGCACAGAGAGTATCCCAATGTGTTGCTGGCTAAAGAAATAAGAAGCAAAGGCTTGCGGCCATAGCGGTCGGACAGCGCCCCCATAAGGGGTATTCCTATGCATTGTGATAATGGGTACGAAGCAATGAGGAACCCATGTAAAAGGCGACGCATGGCAACAGAATAGTGAAATGGCAAGAGACCATGAGCTTTGTCAAGGAAAAGGGGAGCGTACTGGGGGAAGACGAAGCTGAACCCCAGAAGGTCAACGAATAGGATGATAAAAATAATCCATGATATGCGCGATTTTGCCATGCTTTTCAAAGATTTCAGTGGTTAATATACACAAAATTATACCACCTCAGTGTTTTCTTCGATAGATTTTTTCTGCTATTCTGCTATTCTGCTGTTTGCCCGCCAAGCTAGACAATATGTTTGTTTTTTAAGGCCTTTAAATGTAAGCTGTTTGCTTTAACCAAGATAAGAGCTTTAACTTATGGAGCCCACACAATCTGTAACACCTAGAATGGATTCTAGTGTTCAAACAAATACTAGTGAACAAGATTTAATTTCTGCTCTTTCTGAGAGCCTTTCTGGGGATACCCTAAATTTATGCGACAAGAATATAGAATTGTTTGCCACTCAACTTTTCGAAGGTATTAATATTTTTAATAAGTACGGCACACTAGAGACATTTCGTAAGAGGGCTATAGCAGCGCTTGGTGGGCTTGTGAGCAATACGAAGCTTGGCGAAGACCGTCGCAAAGAGGCTATTCAGAAATTACGTGAAGTTACTTTTTCCGATAATGTTGCCGCTAGTGAGCAGGCTCTAGCGGAGTTTGTTGGGCTCATCGGTACTTTTAGAGAGATTGTGAGCAATACGGCGCTTATCGGAGATCTTCGCTGCGAGGCTATTTTTTCATTAATAGCCGTTGCTTCGCATGACAACGAAGCCGCCCGCACAAAAGTCTTAACAGCTTTCGAAACTTTAATAGGAACTTTTATTACAAATATTCAAGTCCTTTTAGAAGCGCTCAGCAGCTCGACTGTTAGCGCGGCTTAGAGGGATTGTGTGAGCAACAGGCATATTGGCGAGTACCTTCGCAGAGAGGATCTTCATGCATTAAATATCGTTGTCAGTTTTTCCAACAACGCAGACATTAAAAGGCGTTCTATAATAGTGCTTACCCAGGCTGTGTCCTAATCCTCTCACATAGTGCACTGTAACGATCTCTCGCTCCTAATATTATCAGACGTTGTTAAAGTAAAGCCTTTACATTTTATGTGCTTTATGGTATAATCCTTAGACAATTACAACAAACTAAAGATAAGAAAGCAAAAAAACGGAGACGTTAAAAATGTTTCAACATAAAAGCGATTCAGTATCTAAGAAACCTGTTCAAGCGATTAATCAGCCTGACCATTTCTCAAAACAATCAGATGTTCTTTCAAATTCTCTTATTGTCACATGGCAACAAAGAAGAGTCGAACATGTAGCGGTTTCTTGGCATAATTCACAAAAAATAATGAGTGCTGTTAAGGGGGGATTGTGGATATTATCAGCTTTAGCAACCGCGACAACGGGAACTTTAGCTTTAACATTCACGGCAACACCATTAGTTGTTATAGGTGTAGTAAGTACTTCTGCGCTTATAACAGGAGCACTTTTTATTACAAGCATAGCTCTTTCTGTCATAAAACGGACCTTTTGGAACGATCCGCAGTATGTATTAAAACATGGGCAAGGGCTTATTGATACCCTTTTAACTCAGAAGTTGACATATGGCCAGCTCAAAGAAGCGCAAGCTAAAAGACCTCAAGTAATTGATGATGTGTTAATTGCTGATATTTTATCTATGGATATTAACACAATGTCGTATAAAGATTTTATTAAAAAACATACCAAGGAATGTTTAGGGGTTTTAAATGAAGAACATCTAAACAGGATAAAACAGAAGTTTATTCAAGAAGTTCAAGCGGAAGTGATGGGACAACACGTTGATTCTTTTAAAACGCTTAAGGACAAATATTCCGAAGATCTCTCTGCCTTGAAACTTACTCAACAAGATCTCGCGCTGGTTTTGTGGACAATAGAAATGGAGATACTTCAAAAAGAAGGTGGATCAACGGTTCGTGAATTTATAGAGAGTGATGGTATAATGTGGTCATTAGATCCCATTATGGTATCGAAAGAAGGAGGACAGCAAGACGACACAGCTCTTCGTCAATTCTTTGAACGAACGGGAATGGAAATAATACGTTTAGTTCCTTCGGCACAACAATTTTTGCAGCCATTATATTTTGAACAAGAGCTTTTAGAAGATCAGAAACACATAATTCCCTATGGTTCTATAAACATCGAGGAAATAACTGCCTTGTCGATAGATGTTGAGCCTGCACTCCTTAAAGATCTCTGTTGGTTAGGATATAGCGAATTTATTAAAAAACACGGACAACGTATTCTTAGCCAAGAATTGTTTCCGAAGATATTGTATCCAGCGTTACGGAAGTCGTTTGTGGGATATTTAAAAGAACAGCTTCGTGAGAAGACGGTCGTTACTGTTTTCGACGAAAACATCAGCACATTTAACACGTTCCATATTACTACGAGCGAATTGTTTTCTTTGGATCAAGCAGGCTTGTATACAGAACAAATTCTTGTCAGAGATGTTTTTTCAGAGCGTTATTCGATATTATTTACTCCCGAGGTCTTACAAAAGCTTAAAGCATATGAACCTTTTATCGAACGCGCTCGTCAAGAGAGTGGCGCTGTCGAAGATCTTGGAGCATTTGTTGCTGGTTATGAAAAAGCAGTTAGCTTGGAATTTATCAGCCCTAATGAGGACGCTATTAAAAATCTTGTTATACGGCATGTTATTCATAAAGTAGAAGGCGGCGCTTTTAAAATTTCAACCGAAACGGACTGTGGACGTTTTATTGCTATGCACGATCTTCTTGCCGAGTGTGGCTTACAAGATTTGTTTCTTTTCGCCATGGACCAAAAAGCTGTCGTCGAGCAGTCATATAAAGAGGATTTTTCTGCCGTCGCCGACAAATATCAACAACAGGTTGATGCTTGTTGTGCTCAACGCGATGAAAAATTACGAATAGCGGAAATGCCATATAGTGGAAGCGAAAAGTCGTTACAAAAGCAAATAGTAGAAAGCGAAAACACAAACCGACAATTATTAAAAACGATCGAAGGCATCTTTAGCAAAAGATACCATGAAATCAGTTATAGGAAAGAGCGTATTGATGGCGAATATAAAGCACGTTTAGAAGAGAGCAGGTCATTATATAAGCAAGAAAAAGACATTAAAGAAAAAGATGTAAAAAACCGCGAAAAATCTCGCGACAAACAGATTGTCGCATTGCGTTCTTCGATTGGTTTACAGCAGCTGCAACAATCATACGACAAGGCAAAAATGGATGTAGACAAGGCAAAATCAGCACTGTCTTCTATAGACAGAGCGCTTCGTGATATCGAAAAAAATAAAAGTCGTGATATAGATGGAGAGTTGCAGAAATTACAAGAACGTATTATATCGTTACAGCAAAAAAAACAGCAAAAACACACACGCGTACAAACGCTTTCTGCCCAAAACCTCTCATTAAAAGAGACAAAGGTAACAGGATTATCTGCGGCGTTGGCATCGACGAAGGCACAGCAAGAAGGTGCTCGAGATATTAAAAAAGAGCTCGCAGATATCAAGAATTGTATCGATGAAATATCGGGCGCTGAAAAAACGATGACAAGTTTACAAACTCTAAAGCGACAGAAGGCAGAATCTGAAGAAAAGGCCAAACGCCTACAAAGTGAAAAACAAGGAGCAGAAAGGCTGCTATCTTCAGTTCAAGCCAGTGAAACAGAGGCAAAGAGGGCATATGAAAGCCAACAAAGAAATTTCGAACAACAGAAGACAACAATCAAAGATACTGCAACACGTGACATAGATCAATTGCATCGTGATATTAAAAATATAGAGTCTAGAAGAGACGTTCAGTTTAAACGAATAGAAGATATGCACAAACCAGAGCATCAGTCTTGTGACGATGAATTAAGTATTTGTGAGCGGGAAAAAGATGCCGCTGTAAAATCCCAACAAAGTACGAACCTTTTAAAGGTTAGATCTCTTCGAAATATGTTGCAAGAAGTACAATTAGCAAAGAAAAGCGCGCTAGAAAAGATCACGGCTGTATATACACCTAAGCTTAGATCATATGCAACTGAACGTGACAACAAGATGAGGCAGTTATTGCAACTTAAAAACGAACATTTGCAAGCAACAAGGGGAGCGCTTTTAGGTCAGTTATACGATTAAAACGCTGTTAGCTCATTAACACTATCCCATAGCTATAGGTGAGAAATAGTGAAGCCGGTGTTGGTGTGTTCCCTCGCACAGTGGCTTTTAACGCATTAAATTTACGACGCTCGTCACTGTATATTATCAGACCTGGCCAGAGCTTTACCATCTTAATGCCTTGATTTTTAAACAGTTTTATATTAAAGAATTAGTATTGATTGCTTCTTCTGATGCTGATGCTAGCGAGAAGGCCATGGCGAAGCTTGTGGAAATTGTGGGACTTGTGAACGAAAGTGATCTTAACTTCTCGACTATTACCGCATTAACAGTCATTGCTTCGCATGGCAACGAAGCCGTCCGCGCACAAGCCTTAATAAATCTCGAAACCTTAATAGGAACTTTTGAAAGCATTGTATGTAATTCGGATTTTCCAGATGATTTTCGTGGCTCGGCTATTGACGCATTAACAGTCATTGCTTCGCATGGCAACGAAGCCGACCGCGCACAAGCCTTAACAATTTTCGAAGCAAATGGGTTTGTTCATGAAATATTCCGACCAAGAAGCAGAATTACAAATATTCAAGCCTTTTTAAAAAGAGTCAGCAGCTCGACTATTGGCGCGGCTTAGAGGGTTTATAAGTTGATAGGCTTTATATACATAGATACAAGGTTTAAAAGTGATAGGTGAGCCTAGAACATGACGTCTGATAATAGCTGTTATGTTGTTACCCGAGCGCTTCTCGGTGTCGCAAACATAAAAGATGGTCTTGGCCATTTAAGGAAGCATAACAAGCCTTATCAATTAGTTCAAATGCCTTAAGAGCCTCACTAATATCGTCTTTTGCATATTTGACGCTTTTTGCAAGTAAAAAGCGTTGTTTTTTGACACTTTTCGCAAGTTGCAAACCACAAATCACAACTCATTTTTTCTTTCCTTGAAGATTTTTATATGAATGTCTTATAGTGAAACTACATTTTCAAAGAGTCAAAAAGGGCTATCTTATGGCCAGTATTCGTTGGATTCAGCGTTTTAACAATTTTGGCAAGGCTTATACCCAACTAAAACAAGCTGTGGAACTTTCTCGAGAACGCCCTCTTTCAGAACTTGAGCAACAAGGTCTAATCCAGTGCTTTAAATATACCCACGAATTAGCCTGGAAGACGTTGAAGGATTTTTTAGAAAATAGTGGTAATGAAAAAATCTATGGCTCTAAAGACGCTACGCGTGAAGCTTTCAAGTTAGGACTAATAAATGATGGTGACATCTGGATGAGTATGATTAAAAGCCGTAATCAAACCTCACATACCTATAATCGTGACGCTGCCGATGAAATTGTGGCGGTAATAATTGGCAGTTATTTTAATGAATTTTCAGCGTTTCTTGACGCTTTTAGTAAGCTTAAGAAGGAGCAAGAATGAAATTCGGACTTGATGATAATACCGTAGAACAAATACATGCTATTTTTACGAGATATCCAAAGATAGAAAGGGTTATTATATATGGTTCTAGGGCTAAGGGAAACTTTAAAAAAGGCTCGGACATAGACTTAACCATTCAAGGAAAAGGTTTAACGTTAGCAGTTCTTAATAAGATAGAGTTGGAATTAGATGATCTTTATCTCCCCTATACTTTCGACCTGTCGATTTATGCACAGATTTCTGATCCTGATCTTATAGAACATATTGATACTATTGGATTAGACTTCTATAAGGTCTGATAATAAAATCCGTTGTCATCGTTTCGCTGGTGATAACTGCAGAGGCGAAGCTTCCGCTTTGCCGCGGGGATCAACCCATGATTGCCGCCTAATTTCGCTTACCACGGCATTTTAGTGATTTAGATGTTGATTTACATGCCGAAGCGCAGCTCTTTAGAGCTGGGCGAGACTTGTAAATCAACAGATGAGTTGCTAAAATATTGTGGTTGGTGAGATTGGGTGGCAATCATGGGTTCAGGGAAAATTTCCCCTTGTCGGGGCTTGTCAAGGGCGCGGTGCCCTTGACAAGCATATTTTTACGAGCATAAGCATCAGCGGCACTTCTATTAGGACGCCGACGACGGTGGCTAGTGCTGCTCCTGAGGAGAGCCCGAATAGCATAACAGCTGTTGCTATAGCGACTTCGAAGTGGTTTGAAGCTCCTATCAATGCTGCTGGTGCGGCGTATTCATAAGGGATCTTCATTTTTTTTGCTGTTACGTATCCTAGAGTAAAAATAAGCAGTGTCTGTATGGTGAGTGGTATTGCTATCCATAGTATTGTCAGTGGGTTATCGACGATGACATCCCCTTTAAAGGAGAAGAGAATTACGAGTGTTGCTAGTAGTGCGATAATCGTTATTGGTGTAAGAGCGTGCAGGAATTTTCTTTGAAACCAGTCGATTCCTTTTGTTGCTATTATCCATTTACGCGAAAAGTATCCTGCTACTAGCGGCAGTGCCACGTATATTGATATTGAGAGGAAGAGTGCTTGCCAAGGGACAGGAAGTCTTCCTATATCGAGCAGGAAACCTCCGAGGAGTCCGTATAAGAAGAGCATTGTTATGGAGTTTATTGCTACCATAACGAGTGTAAGGCCGTCGTTACCTTTGGCGAGGTATCCCCATACGAGCACCATAGCGGTACACGGTGCAATTCCTAGGAGTATACATCCAGCGAAGTAGCTTCTCCATAGTGGTATTTCCAGCATTTTGATGCCTTCGTTCATCACCACGACTCCAGAGCCGTGATGTGCTCCTATGGGAAGGTCTAGTCCGAAGGGCATCTTCACCAGGTCTGTTGCATCAGCGCCTATAAGGCCTTTGAACAAGAACCCCAGGAATAGCAATGCTATAGCGTACATGGTAAAAGGTTTTATCAGCCAGTTGATAACTAGCGTCAGTCCTACTGGTTTTACACTTTTCCCTGCTTTTACAACTTCTGTGAAGTCAATTTTCACCATTATTGGGTACATCATAAGGAAGAGGCATATCGCTATAGGTATCGATATTACTGGTGCCCCCCTAACGACTATGGACATATTATCTAGTGCGCGGCAAAACTCTGGGGCGACCTTCCCTAGGAATATTCCTAAGATTATACATAGTACCACCCAGAGAGTGAGGTATCTTTCGAAGAAGCCCATTGTTCTTTTGCTGTTGACGTCATCCATAGCTTGTTTTCTCCTATATGAAAAATTTCATTATAAGAAATTCATGTAAAAAAAATAAAGTGTTTCTATAAATATGATCTTCTGATACAATCACTGGAATCATAGAGCTGTTCTATCCTATAAAGCGACGAATAGTGCTATGATTTATTAAAAGTACTTTTAGGAGTTAAGTTATGAAATTATTTGTAGGAAGCCTTCCTTTTTCGTTTGGTGATAAGGAACTTCAGGAATTATTCGAAAGGGTTGGTGCCGTTATCAGCGCCAAAGTTATCATGGACCGTGACACAGGACGCTCACGCGGCTTTGGTTTCGTTGAGATGGCTGATGAAGATGCCAAAAAAGCAATCGAAGACCTCAACGGTTCTGATGCTGACGGCCGAGCTATCGTCGTAAACGAAGCTCGTTCACGTAACTAATACGTTACATATAAAACGTGTTATTTTTAGAGCACCACTGCTTGCAAAAGCTGTGGTGCTCTTTTTTTATTAGTGCGTAACGTCAATTATTATCGTATAGCTTTTATTAGCGTATAGGAATAGCGTTTAGCGAACAGCTCCGAACTCATTTATCACTGATAACTGGTCACTGGTCACTGGTCACCGACAAAAGTTCTTTATCGACGATAGTGGTGACACACGAATCCGACCACACGTTGAGGGCGGTTTCGATCATATCGATGAGGGTATATATAGGGAGTATTATTCCCATGATATACAGCGGAGCGTTCATGCCAATGAGGAAGGCGCTCGATATAAAATAACATCCCATAGGAACCCCAGCGTTGCCTATAGCGGCGAGTGTAGCGATGAATATCCATGCTATCATCTCTGGAATGCTATATGCCATGCCTGCACTCATTGATACGAATAACACCGTCGTAATGATAAACGCTGCACATCCGTTCATATTGATGACGGAGCACATCGGCAATGAAAACGACGCTACCTTCTGTGAAACTCCAGCATTTTCTTGTGCACATTCCATCGTCGTCGGCAGTGCTGCGTTAGACGACTTCGTGAAAAATGCGATAAGCAGTGCCGGCGACATAGCGCGTGCTATTCTTCCTGGGTGTAGGCCTTTGTATTTAAGGAGCAGCGGCAAGACGATGAAGCCTTGGATGAGGTTTGCACCAACGACACATATTACATAAAGTAGTATCGAGTGTGCGAATGCGGTGTTTTTGGCCATATCTTTAACGAAGAGCGTCGTAAACGCCCATATCCCAAAAGGTATGACGGTGATAACGACGCTAGTAATCTTAAGGAGTGCGGCGAAAAGGCTAGAAAACAGAGAATGCAACACCTTCCTATTCTTTTCAGGGAGTGTCACTGCGGCGAGACCTAGTATCGCTGCCATAAAAGCCACGCCTATGACGTTATTGTCGCTGAAAGCTTTTACTACGTTGTCTGGTACGATATCCAAGACATACGACAGGTAACTCCCCTGCTTTGGTATTTCTGTGGCAGCGTCACCAGCAACAAGTGCGGTGTTTACGGGGTCGATGATAACAAACAACACCAGTGCTGTCGATGCTGCTATTATCGTCGTAAGGATTGTATATTTCAGCACTTTCCCAGTGAGTTTCTTTGTTTCTTCGAGGCTTTTCATTCCAGACAATGTCGATGTTATCGATAAGAAGATTATCGGAAGGCTCAGAAGCCTCAAAAAGCTGATGAAAATCTCTGAAACAGAGCTTGCTGTAATGAAGACAATGTTGCTGCCGCTATATCCGCTAACGACACCAATGATTACTGCTACGAGGATAAAAATGTTTGAAAGATATTTCTTCATGATGCGTATGTCCTTAATTTTTAATTAATTATTATACATTATACACCAAAAGATTGTTTTGTGTAAAGATTTTAAATGCAGCGCAGCTGCATTTATAGTGAACAGTGACCAGTGACCAGTGAACAGTTATCAGTGATTTTACTATCCGCTATCCCTATATGCTATAACTATACGCTATAGTCGTGTGATGGTGGGATATCCTTCAATGGTGACTTTGGAGGGGTTGTCTATTGGAAACGATATCTCAACGCTAAGCCTTGACATCCTAAACCCTGCCTTTTTACATCTCTTAATGGTACTACGTGAATAATTAGTAGCATTTCTCCATTTGTTGAACGTCCTTATAGCGCTTTTTGAAGAAGAAAGCCTTTGATAATCTAAGAAACAATGATTGACTGTTATTTTCGCTTCTTTTTCGTCGGTATTTATCTCAAATTGATCGAAAGGAAACTGCGCCTTAGTGCTGGCAACCTGCCTCTCTATCATAAGTTTAGAAAACACCGTAAACAAAGTTGATTGCTGAGCAATTTGCAATACGGTTTTAACTATTTTTTGCTGTTGGTCATCTTTAAGACCTTCGTATTTAGCTCGCAGCTTTGTCTCCACATTCCTTGCCCGTCGAAGTTTCTCTTTTTCAATAGTATGAGATTTAGTGGTTTCTTTCTTTTCTATGTCAACACCATCGACTTTCATCGGCGTTCTGTTAATATCTTTATCAATACGCGACCCCAGCTTTGAAATTTTTCCTTCTGCAAAGGAAATATCAAAATCAGGATTTACTAATTCTTTTGCTATCTCGGCTTTCACGGCTCCCTTATAATCGGCAACCTCACCGATTATCTTCGTTTCATCGACATCATATTCCCTCAATGTAGCACCGAACGTCGCTTCTTCCTGGGTCTTGCCTTCTTGTAGCAATTTTGCGCCAAACAACGCAGCTTCTTGAGAGAAGCCTGATTTC
>JABHNK010000043.1 GCA_018694295.1 Waddliaceae bacterium | reverse complement strand
GCGAAAATTCTTGTTAGAGAGAGAAAAAGATAAAGCTCTCTATATTGTGGGTGTTGCGCAAGGTAAGTGATAGGCATAAAGATAATATAAAAATCCGGAATATACTACCACGGAGCCTTTTCAATTATCAGTTATCAGTTATCAGTTATCAATAAAAGTAAGTTTTTTACCTTGTTCATTGTTTATTGTTCATTGATCATTGTTCATTGAAAAGTGCTTGCAATGTCTTTGCTACTGCGCCGCTTTGTTCTTGCCACAGTCGTCGTCCTGCGTCGCCTAGGGACTTCCTTTTATCTTCGTTGAGGAGCAGTTCTTTTAATGTCGTGGCGATATCTTCTTCTGTCGTCTGTATTCCTGCGTTATATTCTTTCATTATTGCCAGGAAGTCTGGCTGTGAGAACATGAATGGCCCGCATATTACTGGTATGCCGTACCATGAGGGTTCTAGGATATTATGTCCTCCGACGTCTTCTGTGAAGCTTCCTCCTACGATGGCGACGTCTGCTAGCTGGTAGCATTTCCTTAGGAGTCCCATAGCATCTACGAGGATGACGTCTTCATTTCCTGTGATATCCTTTTTATTGGTATATCTTACGAAGTTTTCTTTGTTATCTTTTAGGATTTCCGTGACGTCGTCGAATCTTTCTGGGTGTCGTGGCACTATTATTGTGTATACGTTAGGTATTGACTGTCGCAGTGTTTTTATTGCGTTGAGGAGGATTTTCTCTTCTGGGTCGTGTGTTGACCCTATAACTACTACTGGTCTATTTTCTGTGATATGGAGTTTTTCTCGCCATGACGCGAGTTCTTTTGTGGAAAGTTTTTTATATGTACTTTCGAGTTTAAGGTTCCCTGTTACGATGAGTTTTTTCTGTGGTATATTTAGTTTTTTGAAGCGTCGTCGGTATGTTTCGCTTTGTATGCAGAAGATATCGAAGACGTCGAAGAATTCTTTGCTAAGGAACCCGCATGCCTGGTGTCTATGTTGTGATTTCTTTGAGATTTTACCGTTAGCTATTGCTATTGTGGCGCCATTTTTCTTTGCTTCGTCGAGGAAGTTATACCAGAAATCTGTTTCTACCATTATTACGGTGTCGGGCTTGCATCGTCGTACTATTGGTCGTATTATAAAGCCTACGTCGAAGGGAAGGTATACGTGGTAGTCGACGTCTGGCAGCGACCTTTCGCCTTCGGCGTATCCTGTCTCTGTTGTGCATGACAGTATTATTATCGGCTTATCATCTTGCTCCATGAGTTTTTTCACTAGCGGAACTACTGCTCTTGTTTCTCCTACTGATACGGCGTGTATCCATATGAGTTTACGTCCTTGTTTTTCTATTTTAGGGAACTGTATTCCCAGGCGTTTTTTCAGGCTTTTTCGATATTTTTTATGTACGAAGATACGATATATATATTTCGGCAATGTTGTTATCAGGAGGACACACAGCCCTGTGCTATATACTATATTTGTTATTATCTTTGTTATTCTCATATTCATCCTTATATAATTTTACCACAAAGACACAGAAAGTAACTTATAGCGCTGAAGAATCTCAGAATAGAACTTTCTACCACAGAGAACACAAAGAACACGGAGAAAAAAACAATCTGGCTGGGGAATTCTCCCCCAGACCCCCAATCCTCCAAAAGACAAAAGAACATCCTCGGGGTTCTAGGGGTGAAACCCCTAGCCCGGCAACCTTTTTCTCTGTGTCCTCTGTGTCCTCTGTGGTAAAAAGTCCTTATTTTTTCCTACTCCTTTTCAGCTATTTCTTTGTAGTGAAACTCATCATTTTGTTTAATTATAACACCTTCTGGCGATGGTGTCATGGTATATATTCTGTCGGCGTGTTGTTCGAAAGCCGAGACATCGTGGTGGCTTATCATCACGACCTGAAATCCCAGTTCTTTCCCTGCCTGTTGTACTATTTTCACTAGGCGCGGCACCAGTTCTGGCTGCAACCAGCAATCTTGTTCGTCTAGGACGAGGAAGCGTCTATGTTTTTTTGGGTCTAGTGTTGTAAGGGCGAGCATACGAAGTCCTACTGAAAGGATATTCGCTACGGAACCTCCTTGTCCTTTCATGATATCTTCGCGTCTGCCTTCACGTTCGACGAAGAACTCCAAGCTTGGGATGTTACGTTTCAGTGAGCGTTCTGTTTTCAATGTTATCGGCTGTTCTAGTATTTCTTGCAATGCTATTGTAAGTTTATCTTCCAAGATTTTCACTGTCGTCTCGAAGAGTTTATCGCTGAGAGTTTCTAGCGTAGCTGTAACATCTTCTGATATTTCAAGATATTTTTTTATGCCTTCGAGGTTGCGTTGTGCTTTGTCGCGCGTTTCAGTGTCTTTCGTACGGTATGCTTTAAGCATATCTATCCGTGTGCGGAGGCGTTGTGGCGATGTTATCATCGTTCTTCCTTGTAGCTTATTTCTATGTCTTGCAGTTTTTTCTCGATATCGTCGAGGTGTTTTTGGTAGTCGTTCTTATGTTTTTCGTTGGCGTCGGATCTTTCTTTCAATATCTTTTTAAGTTCTTCGATGTCGTGAGTGCCATATTTCTCGTCGGCATACGTTTTAAGCTCTTCTGATCTATGTGTCGCTGCTTTACCTTGCTCTTCTGCACGGATCTTCGCTTCGCGGAATTTCTCGTAACGTTTTGTCAGCGTTTTGATATCTTGTGTTTTCTCTGCGACTATCATGGTTATAATACCTCTTCTAATAGTTTGTGTATCTCTCGTGCGACATCTTTGGAGCATCCTTTGATGTTATCTTCTACGAAGTCGCGTATCCCCTCTCCTGTCTCTGTCCTTCGGGCTTCTAGTTCTGCGAGGCCTTTTACGAAGAGCGACTCATCATTTTCCGGATTTTCTTCTACGACTTGTTCGTAGAAGACTTCTTCGTAGGGTTTATGTGGGATTTCTATTGTAGACGTTTCCCAACCTTTTTCTGTGACATCGATCCTTAGTGCTGCAGGTTTTTTTGCTTTATTGGCGTCATCGCGTCGTATCCTTACTATACTTCCTGGTGTAAGCCATGCTGTCGTCCCTTTTTCGAAGGGTTTAAGCTGGCGATGGATATGTCCGTTTATTACGGCATCGACGCCTGGGATATCGTAAGGGGTGATATTTCCGCCATCGAGGTATCCTGGCACTCTTATCTCGTGGTGTGCTACCCAGAAGACGAGGCTTCCTTCGGCGTCATATTTTGTTGGGAGGCTTTCTTTAAAAGAGGCTCCTCCTATTACGACGTTTTTTTCGTTGACGACGCCATGCCATGGGGATTTTTCTGTAAGGATCTGTATTTTCCCTGCTTTTACTAGGAGCATAAGGGAGTCATCATCGCCGAGGTCATTTTCGTAGCAGTCGTGATTCCCTGCTATTGCGAGGACGGGGTTTTTAATCATAGCGATGATATCGCCTACTAGCCAGTTGGCGTTATCTCGTGGCCAATGGAACAGGTCTCCTAGGAGTATTGGCACGAGGTCATTTTTATTGGCGTATTCCAGGCACCATCGCAGTTTTGATAATGCTGTCGTTGGGTAGTGGTCTTTTCTGAATCCTGGCACTCTGCTTGCGAGGTGCTGATCGCCGATGAAGAACAGTCCTGAGTATTGTTTTTTAGCCATGGCACCCTCCGTGTATCACCGTTGTGATGTCGGTTTCTGCGCCGCACGTTGGGCATTGCGGGTTATCTTTTACCCACTGCTGTATTGATTCTTTCGATTCTCCGATCTTAGCATCACAATCTTCTGCTATAGCGCGGCAATGGCGAAGGCTTTCTTTTACTGTCATCAGTGCTGATATCTCGTCTTCGACGGTATTGCTGTCCTGTAGTTGCTGAGGAGGTTTTGTTGTTGCGAGGATAGCTTTTAGCGCGTCGTTATAGAGCGTTTTGTTATTTATAAGGGACATCTCTTCGATCAAAGCCTGTGTTCCTTCTTCATCTTCGAAGGCTGGCATAGTTTTGAGGTATTCTAGTGTGTTGTCAATATCTTTACGATATGCTGCTATGCCATACGATTCTTCTAGTGATGTTATCTCGTCTTTCAGCATCGCTATAGCGCGTTCTTCGGTGGTGATGGTGTCATATTCTTTTTCTATGCTTTCTATATCGTCATCGATAGGGTCTATTGGCTCTAGCAGTGCGATGGTAGTATTTAGAGCTTCTACATCAGAATACAGGCGGCGTTCGTCGCGGCGTGCATCACGGACGTTGTCGCGGTGGTTATTTTGCATCTCTAGAAGTTTATAAGCGTCGGAAGAGCTCGCGAAGAAGCTCGCCGCCTTACTTCCTGGCTCATCGATAAGGAACAGTGGTGTTTTTTGCTTGCCGAAGTGTATATCGAAGTCTCTTTTTTCCGAAGACACCTGTGGAAGCCTTAAGATATCGTGGAGGCCTGCAGGGACGTCGCCGCGGCAGCGATCGAAGCGTTTTTCGTTGATGTTGTAGCTTACTGCAGCGCCTTTACGCCGCCATGTTATGGTATCGCCTTCGGAGGTGTCGACGGTGACGCTGGCTTCTTTCTCACCATGACGCACCATATACGATCCACTGCTGTTGTAGCATAGGGATTGTATCGCCGAGACTACGGCAGATTTTCCGCAATTGTTGGGTCCGACAAGGACGGTAAGACCTTTGGCGAGGTCTAATGACGTCTCCTTATGCGACATATAATTTTTTAAAGTAATACTTTGTATCATCGGGAGCCTCCGCCTGCCTTTATTTTGTTTACTTTCAGGCCTTTACGCCGTAGCACGTAATATCTTACCTTTCTTGTCCAAAAAGCACTTCTTATGGTAGTCTAGATTATCTTAAATATCAATATGAGTTAGCTGTTATATGATAAGCATTATCAAAGAGACCTTGGAGATAACGTGTTTTGTTTTCATTATGATGCTTATCATCGAGTACATCAATGTTTTCACTAGGGGCCGCTGGAATTCGTGGCTTAACAAGCATCGTTGGAAGCAGTATTGCATAGCGGCGTTTCTTGGGCTTATCCCTGGCTGTTTGGGTGCTTTCGCCATAGTCACCATGTATTCACACCGTATTATCAGCATCGGTGCTGTTGTCACTGCGATGATAGCTACTAGTGGTGACGAAACGTTTGTTATGCTGGCGCTCATCCCTTTAAAGACTCTTTATCTTTCTATTATTTTGTTTGTCGTGAGTATTGGTGGTGGGGTTTTCGCCGACTACATTCTCAAGAAAAACAAAGGCGTTCCTATGAAGCCTCACGGTCCTCTTACGATACACAGCAGCGACGACAAAAAGACGTTATTCCCTAGGGGTAAGATTCTGTCACAGCTACGGTCTTGTTCTATGAAGCGCGGGCTCCTACTTTTTTTTATTGTCTTCCTTGCCGCTGCGTTACTTTTTGGAAAGCTCGAGCCTGAAAGCTGGGGTTACTTCATGGCGTCGGTCCTCAGCGCTTTTATTATAGCGTTTTTCATCATAGCGACGGTATCAGACCACTTCCTTGAAGAGCACCTGTGGCAGCATGTCACTGTTAAACACGTTCCTAGGATCTTTTTCTGGACGTTGGGGTCTTTGTTATTGATGTATTATATCAACGACTATATCGACTTCGACAGCTCTTTCCTCAGCGCTCCTTGGCTTCTTCTTCTTGCTGCTTGTATTATTGGGATAATCCCTGAGTCTGGCCCTCATCTTATCTTTGTTACTTTATATGCCAGGGGTTCGATACCGTTCAGCATCTTGCTGGCAAGCTCCATCGTCCAGGACGGCCATGGAATGCTTCCTATGCTTGCGCATTCTCGTAAGATGTTTTTGGTCGTCAAGGGCATAAACTTCGTCATAGGCCTTGTCGTTGGTGCTATAGCGCTGTCGTGCGGGTTATAAACAGTTATCAGTTATCAATTATCAATTATCAATTATCAATTATTGCACTGATCACTGGTCACTGGTCACTGGTCACTGAAAAAGCTGTTCGCTATTAGAAGATTTTCTCATATCAAAAAAAGTTATAATCTGTATTATCGATAGTATATAAAAATTTTCAATGATCAACGATATCACGGAGACATCACCTATTATGCCAATAAAAGTAAAAAGAAAGTCCAATGTTTTTCTTCCTGACGCGAAGCGTGTCATCCCCCGTTATTTTAATATGGGAGAATTTGACAGGATAAAAATCCTTATCGACAAAATTATGTCGATGTCTGAAGAAGAGGTCCTTGAGAATTATGGTCGTGTCATCAAGACTTTTTCCCATAAGCACCGTGATATGGACAAGATCTTGATACAGCATTTCATCCGTCTTACTAATGAGCACGACCTTGGAATCTTACCTAAGGAAATATCTTACGAGCAGAGCCTTCTTATTGGCGCGTATTTCACTATGGAATATTCTATAGAATCTGCGGCATATTTCAATCCTTCTATTGTCGAAGACCCCCACCAGGAAGACCTTAATGATGGAGAGCATCGTGTAATTTTAAGTTTCCGCGCTGTTGGCGAGGGGCATATATCTTCTATAGCTTTCGTTAGCGGAGTCCTCGACGCCAAAAACGAGCTCAAGACTCTTCCCAAGAAACAAAAGTTCGTGGAGTCTCCAGAAGTTGTTAAAAGGCACGTTTATGAGAAAGAAGCGTTTTTCTGTAAGCTCAAAGAGATGAAGATCCCCAAGAAAATCTCCGACCCTGTAAAGAAAAGGCTCAACGACAAGTTCATCTATGGCGAACTTCTCGACGCTCTTGAGAAGTCCTCCGACGACAGTGCTTCTGCTAAGAAGCTATCAGACCATGACAAAAAGGTCATGCAGACGATAAAATGGGTAGCGGAATCGCATTATGAGATGTCATTCTCTAAGAAGACGTCACCTTCGGAGCGCGTGATATATCCGATATCGTATTCTGAAAGCCAAGGCATCGAAGACGTCCGTTTCGTGAAATTCGTCGACGACGACGGTGAAGTAACCTATTATGGCACGTATACGGCGTATAACGGCTTCTCGATACTCCCCAAGATGATCGAGACCAAAGATTTCTATCATTTTAAGGTAACGCCTATCCACGGTGAAAATGTCCAGAATAAAGGTCTTGCTTTGTTTCCACGGAAGATCGACGGCAAATATGTCATGCTTACTCGCATTGATGGCGTAAACATATATATCATGAATTCTGACAGCGTACATGTTTGGGGTGATGTCACCAAGATTCTGGAGCCTAAATATCCTTGGGAGATGATACAGATGGGCAACTGTGGCTCCCCTCACGAGCTTGATGAAGGGTGGCTTGTCATCACTCACGGTGTAGGCCCTATGCGCACCTACAGCTTGGGGGCTATCCTTCTTGACAAGGAAGACCCTTCTAAAGTCATAGGAAGGCTTGCAGAGCCATTCCTCGTCCCTAATGAGAAAGAGAGTGAAGGCTACGTTCCCAACGTCGTATACACGTGTGGGTCTATCATCAACAATGGCGAGCTCGTCTTGCCTTATGCTGCCTCTGACACATCTTCAACGTTGGCGACGGTGTCGGTTAAAGACATTATAAACAGCATGACCATGGAGTGAAGATATGAGTAAAGATTCGGCAAAACTTTTTATAGAAAAATTGCGCGAAGACAAAGATTTCAGACAAAAAACCAGCACCTTAAGCTCTGCTGATGATGTTTTAGCTTTCGCCAAAGAAAACGGCTATGATTTCACTGAAAATGAGCTTCAGGAAGCGGCCCAGCAAGTCTTTATGATGGGAAAAGACCAACACTTATAATAGGGCATAGTTATAGCGTATAGCGTATAGTAGGAAAAATTAGACTATTTCTATCTATCCGCTATAAAATGATTCTTGCGTCGAGGACTTTTGTTCCTTCGCCTTCTTCGTAGACGAGCAGAGGATTTATATCGATTTCTTTTATTTCTTCGTTGTCGCACGACAGCTGTGAGAGTCTTTTGAGGCCTTCTTTGATATTTTCTATGTCGCTAGGTTTTTCTCCGCGGAGACCTTCGAGCAGCGGAAATGTTTTTATTGTATGTATCATACGTTTTGCGTCGTCGTCTTGCAGTGGCGCCAATCCGAATGTTACATCTTTAATGACTTCGACGTATATCCCTCCGAGTCCGAACATAAGGACGGGCCCGAACTGTTCGTCTCTTTTCATTCCGAGGATCACCTCTTTACCTTTCTTTCCCATAGCCTGTACGAATACACCGTCGATTACAGCCTCTGGCGATGCTTTTGCTATATCTTCGAGCATTGCGGAATATGTTTTGCGTAGATCTTCTTCGTCGGCGATATTGAGTCTTACCCCTCCGACGTCGATTTTATGTACTATTTCCTGTGCTACGACTTTAAGTACTACGGGATATCCTATTTCGTTGGCGATATTTGCTGCTTCGTCGGCGTCTTTTGCCATGCCATATGGCAATAGCGGCAGTCCATATGCTTTGAAGACATCCATCGACTGGTCTATCGTCAAGAATTCCTGTCCTTTTTCTTTAGCCTTCGCGAATATCTCTTTGGCGGTTTTAGTATCGACGTCGTATCTTTTGGTATCGACGTATTTCCGTTGTAAGGATTCGTTATATTGCGACATCGCTGCTAGTGCTCGTGCGACATCGTGTGGGAAGGTATAATGTGGTACGCCATTTTTTTCCAGTATTGTTATACCTCGTGCTACGTCGGTGCCTCCCATGAAGCACGACAATATTGTTTTGTCTGTCTCTTTGGAGTATTTTACTATGACGTTAGCTATCTCGTGGATATCTGTCATCGCCTGTGGTGTCAGTATTACGATGATGCCGTCGACGTTTTCATCTTTGACGAGCTGTTCTAGGACGCTTTCATATCTGTCGTGTTTGGCATCGCCGATGACGTCTACGGGGTTTGAGAAATTTGCTGTTGCCGGCAGAGCTTTTTTCAGTGCTTTCGTTGTATCTTCGGAGAATTCTGCCATCTCAAGGCCTTCTTTGACACAGGCGTCTGTTGCCATGATGCCTGGACCTCCGGCGTTTGTAATTATAGCGACGCGGTTCGATTTTGGCAGTGGCTGGTTTGCAAAAGCTACTGCGAAGTTAAAGATATCTGCTACGGAATCGACGCGCATAACACCTGATTGTGTGAATATAGCGTCGTATACTTCGTCACTTCCCATCATGGAGCCAGTATGTGAGCTCGCGGCTTTTGCGCCTTCTGCGGTACGTCCTGCTTTGATGGCAAGGACGGGTTTTTCTTTGCCGACAATCTCTCTGGCGTGTGCGATGAATTCTTCGCCGTCGACGATGTCTTCAAGGTACATAAGGATAACGTCGGTGTAGATGTCATCTTTAAGGTAATGCAGGAGGTCGCCTTCGGTGACGTCGGCCTTATTTCCTAGGCTTATAAACTTCGAGAACCCTATATTCTTCTCTAGGGCATAATCGAGGATGGCGGTACATAGCGCGCCGCTCTGCGAGATGAAGGCTATCGTTCCTACCGACGGCATAACGCGCGAGAAGCTTGCATTCATAGCGACATCGGGGTCGGTATTTATTATTCCAAGGCAGTTGGGCCCCAGTAATGATATGTTATGTTTTTTTGCTATGGCAGCGACTTCATCTTCTATAGCGCGTCCAGCTTCGCCTATTTCTTTGAATCCTGCCGATATCACTATAACTGACTTCACGCCTTTTTCTGCACATTCCTGCAT
Organism: Waddliaceae bacterium; assembly: GCA_018694295.1. Lineage (NCBI taxonomy): Bacteria > Pseudomonadati > Chlamydiota > Chlamydiia > Parachlamydiales > Waddliaceae > Waddliaceae bacterium. Next base: position 491 of record JABHNK010000043.1, on the reverse strand, counting down.
GACGGAAGGGACGATCTTACTGCCAACGATTATTACGGCGAGCTCTACATCGTCTGATATCTCTGTTATCGAAGGGTAGCATTTCAGACCTTCGAGTTCTTCGGCTTTGGGGTTTACGGGGTATATCTTTCCGACGAAGCCGTGGTTTATAAGGTTGTGAAGGACGGCATACCCTACAGTATCTTCGCGTCGCGAAGCGCCGATAACGGCGATACTCATAGGGTCAAACATTGCTTGTAAGTTCTTTTCTTTCATCGTCGCCTACTTATGCTCCTAAATTCTTACTTTTCAATACCAACGTAACAAATCCTTGTTATCAGGTAAATAGTAATCACACAAAAAAATAATTCACTGATGTTACGCGCTACCGATTTTTTCACCACAGAGCCACAGAGCACACAGAGAGCGCCCACTGCGCAGAGCGCGCGCAGCGGACGCACAGCTGTCGCCATTGTCGTTGATTGCACTTCCTTTCTTTGTTTTTCCTATAG
>JABHNK010000042.1 GCA_018694295.1 Waddliaceae bacterium | reverse complement strand
GATCTTGAATATAATGTGACGATTCTTAATAACAGAATAAAAAACCATAACGATAACAACAAAAACTCAAAATGGCTTTCTTGGGGCAGACGCAAAGATATTGCCAGGATTACAACAGCTAGCCTAGGAAGGCCTCCTGAGAAAGCCCCGCCGTCGCCTCCTGAATCGCCTCCTCATCCGATACCACCACAACCTAAACCTTCTCCCAGACCCGCTCCCAAACCTGTTCCTAGGCCGCCTTCATCTCAGCCGACACGAGCTTCTACTCAAACTGATTTGTTAACGCCTGCTGTTTTAACAGCTCATAAAGGAATTCAGAGGATTGGTGTTTACACATGTTATCTTAACACTTTTTTGCAGCGTATCGCTCGCAATTCCGATTTCGATCACCTTTTATTGAAAACATTGCAAAGAGATTCAAGAGAAAGGGAATTTTTCGATGAAAAAGGAAGCAGTGTTAAGAGGGATGAAACTGAAAAAGACCTTCAAGCTCGAAGAGATGTGCAGAGACAGCTTATACATATAGTAAATATTTTGCGTTCTGATGACGGTATAGTCCCAGTACCAATGAAAGAAATGGAGAAATTATGCGATGACATCCACAAGACGGGAGCTTGGCCTTTTTTTGTTAAAGAAGTAGTTAGAGGAAAAATTGTTCTCGTTAAGAACAAACTTTTCGAAAAACAACAGGACCAACAAGAAGTAAGTGCAGCTGTTTTGGAAACTATTTTAGACGGAGCTCAAGATGGTACTCGAAGCGCCATAGAATTATCACATACAATGACATATAGTTCGGTAAGCGATCCTACAAAAAGCTTTCGAACAATAAAGCCAGAAATTGAAGGACAGGAAGATGGGGAGGTGATGTTGAATGGTGGCGGCCAATTCTTAGAAGCGCTTCGTAAAGACCTGAAATTTGATCCAGAGCGTATTGAAGAAAGAGGGACCCTTTTAGTAACAAGAGAAGGTGACTATGTGCTTGGTACGTCGGTGAACGAAGAACAGAGGTATGTATCGATAGCGAAACAATTAATAGGAGTAAAATCCTATGATAAGAGTTTTAAGCTTCATAAGGAAAAGTCAGGAGTAAAAGATTCTAGAGGGAGGGTTGACGAGAAGGCATTTTGTGTAGAGCTCTTCAAAAAACATAACTTAATGACTGCAGCTGGAGTAAGAATAGAAAAAAGCTTTCGCAAGCAGGAAAAAAAATGGATTAAAACAAGGATTGAACAGGAAATAAAAGATTTACGCTCTCTAAAGGAAGAAGACGTTACCGAAAGAATACGATTCTTGCAGGAGCTTAATCCAGAAACATTGACTTTAGAAGAGGCTCGTGTTGATAAAGGAGCTATCCCGCGAGGAGAATTTCCAGATAGACTCGTCATAAATCGCATGCCTGTATTAGGAAGATTTGGCAAGAAAGTATATTTGAGTGACATACCGCCAAGATTTAAGATAAAAGATCTTTTTCCTGATTACAACGGCGAAAATTCTGAAGACGAATATAAACTTGTCGACTTTGTACATTATAGTGGAAGTGGGTCTGGCGGTCATTATACTTATTACCATAAAGATGACGACGGTCAATGGCGAGTATATAATGATAGCAGATCAAGCCCGGTCGTTGAACGAACAGTATTGCAAAGAGCCGCGAGCAATGGCCGTTCTTTTATGTTCCGAAAAGTCTCGGCGTCAGTAGAATAACTAGTAGTTATCCACCTTTTTCACACGGATCTTTTGGCCTGTGAAGGTGTTGACAAGGACGTATGGCGTCTTGACGCTTTCGGTCTTATATACCTTGATATTGTCGCCGACGATCCATTCTTTTGCGATGTATTTGTCGGCAGGAAGGACGTCCCACGTCGTGCCGTCTTCGAGAGTTATCTTCATGCCATTGGCAGTGACGGCGTCGATCCAATGTGTTTTTCCTATGGAGTCATTACCATCGATGGGAAGAGGCTTTGATACAAGCTTAGCTCTGGCGACTTCGCCATGGGGCACGAGAACAAAAAGATAGGGGTACCGTTTGTCGTCGCCGGTGATGATCTTGACTTTCTCGCCAGACTTCCACATCGAAGCACGTTCGCTGTCATCGTGGTGAATTTCCCATAAAGACCCGTCGTTGAGCTCGATAGAGCGACTCTTTTTGCTAGAAGACCGTATAGTAAGGCGTGCTGTTCCCTGATCGCGAAGTTTCTCGTCGAAGGAAGCTTCTATCCAGTGGACGAGCATCTTCTTCTCGCTGTCGTTGAGCTTGTTAATGCCCATCTGTCGTTGTTCTTGTGGTGTCATCCATTCTTCAAGGTCTGGGGATTCTCCAGGATACGAAAGGACTAGTGGCAGTGCCAGCAAAAAGGTTGCAATAATCATATCTATCTTCACCGTAATATTGTTTCTCTTGCTTTTATACTATTTTGGCTTTTAGAGTGAAACAGAAAAGATAGGACAGGAGCAGAAGATATGCTTACAATTATTATGATGATAGCAGCAGGCGTTATTATTCTTTATCTCGGCGCCGAAGGTCTAGTGCGAGGAGCGTGCCACCTGGCCAAACGTTTTAACATAGCGCCTCTCGTTATAGGACTCACCGTTGTGGCGTGTGGGACGTCGCTGCCCGAAACTGTAGTAAACCTCGTCGCGCAGATGCGCGGAGGCCTCGGCGATATCATCATCGGCAACATCGTAGGATCAAATATCAGCAACATAGGCCTCGTTCTAGGGGCTTCGATAATACTGACGCCTCTGACGATAACATCGTCGATAAGCAGAAGGGAGATGCCAGTACTCCTTATCGTATGTTTTTCTTTCTTCGCATGCCTGCTGACAGGGACAATAACACGTGCTATGGGTATAGCTTTCGTCGTTGCTCTCATAGCATACCTTTTATATCATTATAAGAACGCCAGAAGAAAATACTCTGCCGATGATGTTCTTGAGGAGTCGTTGACGGCGACACCATTGAGGAGCACGGCATTTAGCATCGCAATAGTTGTAATAGGGAGCATAGCGCTTTTTTTTGGAGCGCGCCTTCTAGTCGAAGGCGCTACGAGGCTCGCCGTAGTATTCTCGGTGCCGCAACGTATCATCGCACTGACGGTCGTTGCTCTAGGGACGTCATTGCCGGAGCTTGCTACGTCGATGATTGCGGCATCACGACGACACCATAGCATCTCCATCGGCAATGTCATAGGAAGTATAATCTTCAATATTCTTTTTGCCACCGGTGCTATAGCATGCATACGTGATATATCGTTCTCGATGCAGCTGGCATACTACGATGCTACAGTGATGCTCGCCTTTGTAATAGTAATGGCGATACTACTACACCGCAAACGCTCACTGCCACGTATCTGCGGAATAGCACTACTCACAGCATATATCATCTACATCGCTGCCATCGTTATCTTATAGCGCTAATCGACCACTTCGTATCGATCTTTATCCAACATAGTGTTGCAATATATTTCTTCAATGGCTTTTGGAAATAGAGGGTTGTCTGCTTTGATAAAGTGTTTGTTTCCAAAATCTTCGACACGGCCTGCAGGGATCTCAACACCCCTTTTTTGCATGATTGTTTCGAAAAAAGTTGGTTTCCCGCTTATCTTCTTTGGAAAGGTTGCTTTGCCATTACTAATCTCTACTAGACAAAGATCCGGATTGCTTCTGGATATTATTTTCATTATTATTCTCCTGGAGATGTTTTTTTACGTATACTTTCAAGGCCTTGTTCTGAAGCCTCTATGCGTGCTCGTTCTATTTGTTGTTTTGGGTCTAGGCCTTTACCGGCGTCTTTTGGTGCGCCAGACGCTTTAATTTGTTCTTCTTCATAACTTTTCAATGGTGCTTCAGGATCTTGTGTTGAAAGAAGGTACATCCTTTCATTAATTGCGGTTATGGTTATGCTGGGATTATTTGAAATCATATCATGCAAAACCTTAATTCTTTTTTCGAAAGCTTGTTTACTGCCACTAAGACCATAAGAGTCGAGAAGCTCCCCTCCACCTGTTGCCGATAGATTCATTATTTTTTCTCTTCCGGAGGAAGATAGAGGTTTATCGCAATGAGAAGAAATTAGTGAGAGATCGTTTCTGTATTGTAAGTTTTTTTCCATGAAACTAAGATCGAAGTCGACTCTACTAATAGGATAGGAGGTTTCACCCTTTTCATCTTGTTGTTCTCCGATTAGTATATTTTCAAAGTGGCCGTCACTATCACCTGTTATCCATGTTAAAATGTTGATATCTTCGAAACGTTTTTGGTCGACAAGTGCTTCTTGTTCATCTTCTGAGAACCCTTTTTTGTCCCAATGGGCGTCGATAGCATTGAGGTCTCTAGCATTCGGAATAAACCTTTGTACAGAGCACAATTTTTCACGTATTCCATCGGCAGATTTGGTTGTTGTAGATGGATCCGAAACATCATGAAAAGCGTCGCTTTTAATGATCATCATAGCGATTCGGGGTGTTATGCTATCGACGCCGGCCATCTTGGCAAAATCATAGCAACACGCTGCTGTTTGTACACTGGTATAAAGAGGTTTAGAATTACGAGCGCGATATTGGGTATCTAAAAAAGGAGAAGAACAGCCTTTAGTATTATTTAGACAAAAAAGATCTTCATCGTTAGGTTTTACAATGAACTGAGGAACGCCAGCTTCATCTTTAAGGATATATGCTCCTCCAGCGCCTCTTGTGCGTTCTAGCGTTCCAGTGGCAAGGACGCTTTCGAATTCTGTGTGCATGCTGTCTTTAGAATGACGAGCTTCTTCTATCTTGGGACGGAACTCTTCTATTTTTCCGGCTATTTCCGAGCGCCTTTGCTCTATGGCTTCTATAAGTTGGGGTTTCTCCGAAGTGCCCGTACTCTGCGCCATGCTTAACAATTTTTTTCCTACTGATTTGCCGAAAATCATCGGTAGCCCCTCCATTTTGTCGAGGGCGGTTACTAGAGTCTTACCAAAAGTTTTTAGGGCTTCTGCAGAAGCCGCTGGCGCGGCGCTGGCGATGATTTTTGGGTCTTTCGTTTCTCCACTATGGACCGCCACGCCGGAAGGTAGTGGCGTCTTGGGGGTATCGTGCATCTCAGCTTTCGACGGCGCAGCTTCGCCACGCGTGCTGGCAGTGCTTTCCTTTTGCTTTGCAGTGACCGCCGTAGATACTGTTTTTCCTTCCAGCGCCTTCGCTGTCGTAGCCTTCATGCTTTCTGGCAGCTTGAAAGACCCAGCGCCTGATATGATATTGTCCGGCATCTTGCTACTC
>JABHNK010000041.1 GCA_018694295.1 Waddliaceae bacterium | reverse complement strand
TAGGACATTCTACCACAGAGAACACAGAGGACACGGAGAAAGAAAACAATCTGGCTGGGGGATTTTCCCCCAGACCCCCAAGCTCCCAAAAGACAAAAAATCCTCGGGGTTCTAGGGGTGAAGCCCCTAGCCCAGCCGCTTTTCTCTCTGTGCCCTCTGTGTTCTCTGTGGTAGAAAATCCTATTCTGAAATTCTTCTATCCGTTATTTATGATCTCTATGGTAGAATCAATTGTTACCCCAAAATGGCATGTTTTGAACCGTGCCGAAAATAGGAAAGTAAATTATGTTAATAGAAATCCAAGACCTAGAAAAAGTATACCACGACCACGGCATCCCCGTCCATGCCCTCCATACGATAACGATGGACATCGAAGAGGGAGAATTCTCTGCGATAGTAGGACCTTCGGGATCGGGGAAAACAACATTGCTCAACATGATAGGAGGACTAGACGTCCCCTCGCGAGGAAACATCACCCTAGCAGGAACGCCGATAGCATCGATGTCACAGCGCGACCTTGCAAACTTCAGACGCGACAACATCGGCTTCATCTTCCAGAACTTCAACCTCATCCCCGTCCTTACCGTTGCTGAGAACATAGAATACGTCATGGTACTGCAGGACGTCCCTGCAAAAGAACGCCGCGAACGTGTTGCTTCGATACTCTACGACGTCGGCCTCGAAGGCATGGAAGACCGCCTTCCCAACAACCTATCTGGAGGACAACAGCAGCGCGTCGCCATAGCACGCGCCATGGTGGCAAAGCCACGGATTATCCTCGCCGACGAGCCTACAGCGAATATCGACTCGCATACCGGCGTAGAACTCGTAGATCTTATGCACCATCTCAACGAAGAACACGGCATGACGTTTATCTTCTCAACACACGACAGGATGATACGCGATCGCGCAAAGCGTGTAATAAAACTTCGCGACGGTAAAATTGTCGAAGAGGAAAAACGATGAAAAAGCTACTCCTAGCAATAGCACTAGCAGCTTCGTTGCCACTACAAAGCGCAGACGTCAGCGGCAGCGCAAAAGCCTTTGTCACACACAAAGACGCCAACGCCATAGGACGTAGCGACACAAACCTCGACACCGCAATACGCCTCGACGTCAAAGGAAACCCCGCAGAAGGCCTCGCTGGAGAGGCTTCCTACGAGATAAAGCCCCTCTTCAGAAGAAATACCACAGCAACGGCATCGCCGATATCGTCAGCATCACAGCGTCAGTACCGCATCTTCGACTTCGACAGCGACATCGTGACGTCCGATAAAGATGTCTTCATAAAACAGAACCTCGACAGGCTTAGCATCACATCGTCGTCATCGGCATCAGACGTCACGATAGGGCGACAGCCGATATCCTTTGGCGTAGCGCGTAGCATCAACCCCACCGACATAATAACTCCATACGCCTTCGACACCCTCGACCAGGAACATCGCATCGGCGTCGATGCTATAAGGGTTATAGTATCCCGCGGCGACCTTTCAGAGGTTGATATGGGGATAATAGCAGGAAACAACCTCTCGATGAAAGAAAATGCCTTCTTCGTAAAACATCGGTGGAATACCTCTGGCAACGACTACACAACGACGGCAATACTCTTCAAAAAAAATGTACTGGTAGGCTTCAACATCCAAAGCTCTCTCGGCGACGCAGGGACGTGGCTCGAAGCAGCATATACCGTAGCACGAAATCGTAAGCCAGGAATACTCCGTAGCGACTACTTCAGAACCTCCCTCGGCATCGATTACTCCTTCAGCGAAGATCTATACCTATACACAGAATATCACTACAACAGCGCCGGCACCAACGACGCCAAAGAATACCTCACAAACATATACCGTACAGCATACGACCATGGGTCAGTATACCTCCTAGGGAAACACTACATCATCCCAGGAATAACATATACCATAACGCCACTGCTAACACTTAACGCAAGCTTTTTCACCAACGTCGTCGATCCGTCGGCGTACCTCACAATGACAACGGAATACAACATAGCGACAAACACCTATTTCGATACTGGGATATCAGCAGCAATAGGACATCCCACCTCGGAGTTTTCATACTATTCCGATATCTTCTACATAGCATTACGACAATACTTTTAATAGCCCATAATGTATAATATAATTATTTCTTTACTTTTTAGTGTAAGTATGTTATAATGAGTATTTTAAACAACAATATATTGTAAGATTATGCCAAGAATACCAAGGCCTACGACACCAACAAATTCGTCAGGACATTTTTTAAGTGTTGATCCTGAGCTAGCCAAAATTGCCGATGACAGCAAAAAAGAGCCCGCTTCTCCGGAAACCATAGAAGAGACGGCTTCAAAAGCTTTAGGCGATATAGCAAGATCTTTTTCTCCTATTGCTTTCCTAACGACCGGCAGCACTGCCCGTGGAGAAGATCTCAAAGGAAGAACTTCTGCATTGCGCAGTGCCAGCCCCTCACAGCCCTCTCCTTTCGAAGTGATCGTGGTAACGTCAGATAAAGCAGACGAACGACTATGTCAACAAGTCCAAAAAATCGTTAAAGAAGACCCGCGTTTTGATTCTGTTGTAGAGTTTACGAACCTTTCAGAGCGCCGCGTCACTTGGTATAAACCCGCCGGAACAAATGCTCGTGTAATACCCACCAGAGCTATGGATGCAACTTTTATATCGGGTGATAAAGCTCTTGCAGAAAAATATAAAGGCTCTATTATTCCCGAGCTTCTTGAGATGAACGGTAAGCAATTCAAAACGTTTTACAAATCTTTTATAAAAGGCCCTATAAACCTTCTTAAAAAACACCTTGCCACAGATGAATCCAGGTCATGCGAACACCTCAACATAGAAGAAGGGCTCATATTTTACGATCGCTCAAAAGGACTACATGAAAAAAACTCTACAAAACAAGTCTTCCTGCGAGTGGTACAGTATGTGTTGGTCCATGAGGTCTGCAAAAAAATCAGAGAAAAAAAATACGACGCTAGTTTTTTAAAAAGCTTCCCAAACTCTATTGCAGAACGCCTAGAATGGCTTTATTCCAAAGGGTGCCTGAACATGACACGAGAAGAAACTAACGACATTATCGCCGCTTATCGACAGGCTTTAACATGGTATCACCAAACACAAGAAGAATACGTTAAAGAACCGATAACTCTTCAAGTAGATGTAGCTTCCCTTAAAAGCGTCGCCATGACAATTAAAGACTTTTCCGATAGAAAAGACGCTCTTCTCCGTGACGTTGCTGTCCCCCCCAATGCTTAATGATGCTCAATACTAAATAAGTTTGGGGCTCGGAGACAAAAGTTGCTTTTTCACTGTTCACTGGTCAATGTGAGGGTATGTTCTGTTTCTCCTGGGAGCAGTGGGGTGGGGTTTCCGAGGACCCAATCTTCGTGGCCTTTTCTGTAGTATGGTGACAATGGGTTTCCGCTTTGTCCGCACGGTTGGTGGAATATCGCTGTCTTTTCGCTCCCTATTACTACTGCCATACGTTGTGATGCGCCTTGTGTCGAGCTTGCGACTTTTGGCGTTTCGGCATCGCCGGAGACAGAGTCATCTGGGAAATCAAGGAAATATCCTAAAAAAGGAACAGCATTGCTTAGTGGGTGCTTGATTTTGAGCTTGTTGACCTTCCCCCATTTTTTCTTCTTCCAATTAACTCTCCCTTTTTTATCACGGCATTGGTCTATGACGTCGTCGACATATGCCATAAGCTCTTCATCCCAGCTGCCATATTCTGCGCCGTGCAGGTATTCTGGCTTGTTATCTATTATCATCCATAGAGGTTCTTCGTAGTCGAGTCTATAGCTGTTAAAATCTTCCCATGCAGCGATACACGGAGCG
>JABHNK010000040.1 GCA_018694295.1 Waddliaceae bacterium | reverse complement strand
CTGATAGTAAAATCTATCTGCTATCCGCTATAACTATACGCTGTCAAAGAGTTATCGTTTACGATATTTCTGAGCAGCTTTTGATTTAGCACGAGCTTTAACTGAAGGCTTATCGTAGTAGCGATGTGAGCGTACTGATTTCATTATACCTTCTTTATCAAGTTTCTTTTTGAGGATCCTTAGAGCTTTGTCTATGATCTCTCCTGGTCTAACTTTAACGCTTGTCATTGTTTTTTCACCTACCTTTTCGTCGTGGAGGGTTTTAATTTTGTTCTATGCTAACACAGTATCATTATAATGATCAATGCTTTTTATAGCGTATAGGGGTAGCGTATAGCGGATAGGAAAAGCGCTGATAACTGGTCACTGGTCACTGATTACTGTTGTTCTATTTCGGCCTGAGTTTTTCTTAGGTATAGGATATTTACGTTGTTGTCGGTGATGATATCGTTATCGTGATATTTTTGTGCTGCTATGGTGGCGAGTCTTTGTGGTGATGGTGGCATTTCTGTCACGGCGATATCTTTATTAAGGGTTTCTTGTATCTTTGTTTCTATAGCTGTTTTGTTTGGTGTGATGATAGTTTCGACGTCGTGTAGAGCTTCTGCTGCTTGACTCCATGGCAATACTGATGGTGTTGTTGTATATTTTATGTTGTTGCCGTCTTTTTCTCCTATTATAGCGTATATACCGCTAATTTTGGCGTCGATGACAGCGGCGAAGGCGCCGTTATTTTCTGGTATGAAGCCTTCTAGCGAGCATACTGTTATTATTGGGATGTTCCATGCGAAGGCGAGGTTTTTTGCTACTGTAACGCCGACGCGTATCCCTGTATACGACCCTGGTCCTATTGCTACTGTTATCGCAGTAATATCATTTCTTTGGAGTTTTGCCTTGTCGAGAGATTTTTTTATTGAGACGAGGATATTTTTCGAGTGGTTATATCCTTGTGGCAGGAATGTCGAAGAGATGATTTTGTTGTCGTCGGCGACGGCGACGATGCTTTGTTCTGTTGTGGTGTCTATTATTAGGTTCTTCATAAGTCTTTCGTTGTTATCCATAAAGTCTTAAGTTTCAGCTTTGCGGGTTTAAATGTCGAGGAAAATTTTATGTTTCGGTGCTTGATGGATTATATATAGTAGTGGTACACTGATGATCATACAATTTACTAGCAATGGGAGCATATTTTGAACAAAGACATTATTGATTCTTTAGACCTTGATAACAATGGTGGCGATGCAGACTCTTACGAGCCTTTATCGTTACACATCGACGAGAATAACATTGTCGACCTCGACAATATTTCTCATATCAAGGGTTTATATATTTTGCCTATAACGCGTCGTCCTTTTTTTCCTGGGATGGCGGCTCCTATCATCATCGAGCCGGGTCCTTTTTATGAGGTATTGAAGCTTGTAGCGAATTCCAAGAACAAACTTGTTGGTCTTGTCCTTACCAAGGAAGAAGACGCCGACCCTATCACTGTAGGGTTCAAGGGTCTTAATAAGGTCGGTGTTTTGGCGCACATTCTTCGTATCATCCCTATTGAGGGTGGTGGTGCGCAGATTATTTTGAGTATGGAGAAGCGTATTACCATCAAGGGTTCGAAGTCTGAGAAGCCACACCTTCGTGCTGCTGTAGACATCTATGACGACAAAAGCTCGAGGACTTCCAAGACGCTCAAGGCGTATTCCATGAGCATCATTGCTACTATTAAAGATCTTCTTAAGGTAAACCCCATCTTCCAGGAAGAGCTACAGATATTTTTGGGGCATTCCGACTTCACCGAGCCTGGAAAGCTTGCAGATTTTGCTGTAGCGCTTACTACAGCATCGCGCGAGGAGCTTCAGGATGTCCTTGAGACTTTCAGCATCCGCGAGCGTACGGAGAAGACGTTGATGTTGTTGAAGAAGGAGCTTGACATCAGCAAGCTACAGAATACTATCAACAAGAAGATCGAGCGCAATCTTTCAAAAAGCCAGCGCGAATTTTTCTTGACGGAGCAGCTCAAGACGATAAAGAAAGAGCTTGGCATGGAGAAAGACGAGAAGACTAGCGACATCGAGAAGTTCAAGAAGCGCCTCGAAAGCCGTGTTGTCTCTGAAAATGTGCAGAAGGTCATCGACGATGAGATTGAGAAGCTTTCGGCGTTAGAGCCACAGTCTGCCGAGTATGCAGTATCGCGAGGGTATCTCGACTGGCTTACTATCATGCCTTGGGGTGTCGTCAGCGAAGACGCCAACAGTTTCTCCGAGGCGGAAGATATCCTTGAGAAGGATCACTATGGTTTAGAGGATATCAAGAAAAGGATCTTAGAATTTATCGGCGTAGGGAAACTTTCTGGTGGTGTAAAGGGAAGTATTATCTGCTTCGTCGGCCCTCCTGGTGTTGGGAAGACTAGCGTTGGCATGAGCATAGCGCGCGCGCTAAACAGGGAGTTCTACAGGTTCTCTGTCGGTGGCGTACGTGATGAGGCGGAGATCAAAGGTCACCGTAGGACGTATATCGGTGCAATGCCTGGGAAGATATCACAGGCGCTGAAGATAACGGGGACGATGAATCCTGTAATCATGATCGATGAGATCGACAAGATGTCGGTATCATACCAGGGCGATCCTGCCGCTGCTATGATGGAAGTTTTGGATCCCGACCAGAACGTCGCCTTCGTCGACCACTACCTCGACGTCCCATGCGACCTTTCTGATGTGTTGTTCATCGTCACTGCCAACGTCTTAGACACCATCCCTGAGCCTTTACAGGACAGGATGGATATCATGAGGTTGTCGGGGTATATCCGTGAGGAGAAGATGGAAATTGCTAAGAGATATCTTGTCCCTAAGAACCGCAAAAAGATGGGCTTGAAGTCAAAAGACCTAGCCTTCTCACAACGAGGGATCCATGCTATCATCGAAGGTTATGCCCGAGAGCCTGGCGTCCGTACTTTAGAGAATCTCATCAAAAAGATCATGAGGAAGGTTGCCGTTAAGATCGTCAAGGCTTCCGAGGGAAAGACAGGCAAGAAGAAAAGGGCTACAAAGAAAAAGCCTCATAAGAAATATTCTTTGACGACAGCAAACATCGAAGAGTATCTCGACAAGCCTCTTTTCGACAGCGAAAAGTATTACAAGCGAACTCCTGTCGGCGTTGCTATGGGTCTTGCATGGACGTCTCACGGCGGTACTACGCTGTATATTGAGTCGATACGCGTCAAGAGCGAGAAACTTCTTCTGCAGCTTACTGGACAGGCAGGCGACGTCATGAAAGAAAGCTCTGAGATAGCGTGGAGTTTCATACATAGCGCCATTGGAAGATATGCTCCTGATGTTCCTTTCTTCGAAGGTGAACAGGTTCATATGCATATCCCTGAAGGTGCTGTCCCTAAAGACGGACCTTCTGCGGGTATCACGATGGCAACGTCGCTACTATCGCTTGTCACGGGAACGCCGATACTCCACAATCTTGCTATGACTGGAGAATTGACCCTTACTGGTAGGGTTCTCGCTATAGGAGGCCTTAAAGAGAAGATGATCGCAGCGAAGCGTTCTGGTGTAACTACTATAATATTACCAAAAGACAACCTACGAAATTATGACAAGATCCCCGACCATATCAAGGAAGGTCTTACTGCCCATATGGTAGAGTATTTCGACGAAGTCATCGACATCGCCTTCCCGAAGGGTTTCAAGAAGAAAAAAGGCGCGAAAAAACGATGACGAAGACACCATATTATAACGATATAGTGGCGCCTAAAGTCGTCGCTCCCGAAGAGCTCGCCGATACCGTCGCTGCGCTGCGCAGTGAGGGGAAAAGCATCGCTACCCTCAATGGTTCTTTTGACATGCTCCATGCTGGGCATATGCATATCATCTACGAAGCATCGAAATGCGCCGACGTCCTCGTTGTCGCTCTCAACAGCGACGCTTCGATACAGCGGTACAAAAGCGCAGAGCGTCCGATAATACCACTAGAATATCGCATGCAGATGCTTGCGGCTCTTTCTTTTGTGGGGTATATAACGTGGTTTGACGAGGTCAATCCTTGTGCTGTCCTCGAGGTCATCAAGCCTGACGTTCACGTCAATGGCATAGAATATGGCGGCGACTGCATAGAAGCTGCTGTAGTAAAGAAAAATGGTGGAACGATACACCTCGTTGATATCGTCGAAGGACTTTCGACGTCACAGATAGTGGAGAAGATACAAAAATCATGAGACTTATCGCCACCATCGACAATGCCGACGACGCCTATGAATTTTCTGGGTTCCTAATATCTCAGGGGCTAGAAAACTCCTGTGAGCCCGTGCCTTCCGAAGGAGGTCCTTCTTATGCTATATGGGTTCTTGACGAGAGCAAAGTAGAAGAAAGCATGCGTTGGTATCGTTCTTTTTCCGAGAACCCTAACGACCCCCGTTTCCGCGGACATAAAATCCACCGTGACGACAAAAAACAAAAAGAAAGCAGCAAAAAAGGCGGCGGCGCTGCAAAGCAGCCACGTTCTATTCCTTTCGGCAAGCTTACGTTGTCGATCATAGCGATATGTGTGATGCTTTTTGTTGTAGTAGAGCTTAGCGTTGTCTTTAAAAACGTTTCTTCCGAGAAGACCTACGTGACAAAGCTTGTGTCTCCTGTTATGAGGACTCTCCTCTACGACTTTCCCGACTATTATACGCCATCGCAGTGGAGTGGCTTCTACGAAGAGTTTATGTTGTGGTACCACGACAAGGAACATTATTCTTTTCCTGAAGTGATGCTTTTCAAGAAAATCTCCGACGGCGAGGTGTGGAGGCTTTTTACGCCATGCCTTCTCCATGGAGACCTCTTTCACATCCTTTTTAATATGCTATGGGTTTTTATCCTATGCAACCAGATAGAGCAACGTATCGGCATCGCCAAAGCCCTAGCCCTTATCATTACTACCGGCATCGTCTCCAACACGGTGCAGTACCTCGTCAGCGGGCCTTTCTTCATAGGTTTTTCCGGCGTGGTTTGTGGCATGGTGGCGTTTATATGGATGCGGCATCGTCAAGCCCCATGGGAAGGGTATCCCCTGCCGAGCTCTTCGATACACTTCATCGCGTTCTTCGTCTTTGCTCTTTTCGTTATAGGGACGATATCATTCTCAGCACAGATTTTTGGCTATTCACTCCCCTTCGCCCTAAACATTGCCAATACAGCACACATCTCCGGAGGCGTCGCTGGTGCGCTAATAGGGAAAACTAACCTTTTAAAAGCGAGATAATACTACGATGTCAGTACGCGATATTACAATACTAGGATGCTCGAGCCAACAACCAACACGCCACAGAAACCACGGCGCGTACCTTGTAAGGTGGAACAACGAAGGCCTTCTCTTCGATCCCGGCGAAGGATGCCAGCGGCAGTTCATCCATGCCAACGTCGCTCCCACCTGTGTAAAACGTATATTCATATCACACTTCCACGGAGACCACTGCCTAGGGCTAGGATCTATGCTTATGAGGCTGAACCTCGACAAAGTTACACATACAATACACTGCTACTACCCCGCCAGCGGACAGAAGTTCTTCAGGCGCCTACGTTACAGCACGATATACCACGAAACAATAACCGTAGTAGAACATCCCGTCAGTGAAGAAGGCATCGTCGAAGACGATGGCAACTTCAAAATCGAGGCGGCCTTCCTAGAACATGGCGGCATTGACAACATCGGATGGAGGATAACAGAACCCGACACCAGGAAGTTCGACAAAGCAAAACTCGACGAATATGGCATAGTAGGGCCTATGATAAAAGAGCTTACGAAAAAAGGGACGATAACAGCAGACAACAAGACGGTAACGCTCGACGATGTCAGCACTATACGCCATGGCGATGCTCTAAGCGTCGTCATCGACACGCGATACTGCCAGAAAGCCATCGACATCGCCCGCGGCGCAAAGACGCTCATCTGCGAAAGCACATACCTCGAAGAGCATAAAAAACTCGCCAATAAACACTACCACCTCACCGCCAAAGAAGCCGCCACTATAGCAAAAGAAGCCGACGTAAAAAACCTCATACTCACACACTTCTCAGCACGATATAACAACGCCAAAGACTTCATCGAAGAAGCCAGCGCCGTTTTCCCAAACGTCGACGTCGCCGAAGATTTCAAAG
Source organism: Waddliaceae bacterium (assembly GCA_018694295.1). Classification (NCBI taxonomy): domain Bacteria; kingdom Pseudomonadati; phylum Chlamydiota; class Chlamydiia; order Parachlamydiales; family Waddliaceae; species Waddliaceae bacterium. The sequence goes on along the minus strand of JABHNK010000040.1, from coordinate 3,803 downwards.
TCTTTCAGTTCACTAAGTAATGTTAAGGGACTCCGCGTCCCTTAACAATCCCGCGGCAAAGGGAAAAGTCCCTTTGCAAACCCGCGACAAGGCAAAAAACGCAGACGAAACGTCTACGCTTTTTGCCTTGCCTTCGCTGTCATTGCCATCGAAACGATGTCGATGAAACAGAAAAACCCTACTTATTAATATAGGTTCTGTATTATAATTTTTTGTCATTAACATATTAAAAATTGCTTATGCCAACGTGGTTAACTGACAACATAATATCTGATCTCAAAGAACATACTTATGTCAAGGAAAGACTGAAAACGCATTATCTTATGCGCGGAGAAAGCGGCAACGTAATATATTTACTGCCAAGAAAATATCATGAGCGGCCAGTGCCGATAATAGGAATGTATTCTGACGTATATATATACGATGCTTACAGACTTAGTGACAAAAAAGTTCACAAGGTTGCGATAAAAGTTTTTAAAAAGGAAAGCGAGTTCCGTTATGAAAAAGCTGTCACCGGCGACATAAGAAAACATCCGGACATGGGCCCGAATAGTCCAATTCTTCCTTGTGATCATTTTAAATTTGCTGATGAAACCCTCGACAGTCTTAAAAACAGACACGTCCTTGTCTTCGAAGCAGCTGATTACAACTTACATACTTTTAATCAAAAAAACATCTTTACTATTTTAGGTGTCAAAAAAATAGCATATGACATCTTCAGCCAGCTTGCCGGTCTTCACCGCATTAGGATCATCCATAATGACATTAAGCTAGAAAACATTTTAGTAAAATTAAAAGGCCCTGCGGAAAAAAGAACATTTCCTTCTGCACATATCGGCGATTTTGGGATATCAAGAAGTCCTGAAATTGAAGACACCGACGGTGTTATACCAAGAACGGTACAAACGGTCTATTACCGCGCTCCTGAAGTATGCCGCGGGGAAACGCCTACACCTGCTATCGACGTATGGAGTGTCGCCTGTATCATCTTCGACCTAGTAACAAAAAAAATACTTTTCGATAGCGGTTATAGAGTCATCAATACGGATTATACGATAAGTGATCAAAGCGGTCATCATCTTCAACATATTAAACGCGTTTTTAAATCTAGCTTTTTCAACCCCAGAACACAACCAACCGACGAAAAGATACGCGAATCACTAAAAGCGCTTTTGAATCCCAAAAGGTGGTGGCAATGGAGCATAAAGGAAGCTTTCCCCAAACAAGACTCTGACAATCTTATAGACCTGCTTGCTAGGTGCCTTGTTTTCGACCCTGAGAAGCGTCTCACCGCAAAAGACGCTCTTGGGCATGACTTTTTCGATGACGTACGGGATCAAGGCAGCTCTACAGCAATTAACTAACGTTGATATTATATGCAGTGACATGGTATACTTTTGCGCATGATACGATTATCAAAGATTATGGCGTCGCGAGGGATATGCTCCCGTCGTGAAGCCGACGAATATATTGCGAAGGGATGGGTCGTCGTCGATGGCACCGTCGTCGATGTCTTGGGCACCAAGGTCTCCGAAGACGCCGTCATCGTCCTTGACAGAAGGGCGTCACAGCGTCAGAAGGCCAAGGTCACCATCGCCGTCAACAAACCTATAGGCTATGTGTCCTCCCCTGCTGTCGACAAAGGCTACAAAGATGCCCGCGATCTTATAACTCCTGAAGACCAGTGGCGTCAGCGTGGTGATATTGATCTTAAGCCTGAGCATCTTAAAAAGCTCGCCGTTGCTGGCAGGCTCGACATAGACTCCAAAGGTCTGATGCTTTTCACACAAGATGGCACGGTTGCGAAGAAACTCATCGGCGACAATACGAAGCTTACAAAGGAGTACCTTGTCAGGGTCGAAGGCGACCTTTCTGATGAGGGCATGGAGTTATTACGCTATGGTCTCGAGCTCGACGGCTTAAAACTTAGGCCAGCAGAAGTCGAATGGATAAATGACGACCAGCTACGTTTTGTTTTGCGTCAGGGACGTAAAAGGCAGATACGCCGTATGTGCGAAGCTGTAGGGCTTGAAGTTACGGGCTTGAAGCGCGTAAGGGTCGGAAATATCATGCTAGGGAATCTCCCTGAAGGTATGTGGCGTTTTGTTGGAGAGGAAGAGATCGAGTAATATGGCTTCTCCTATTAGTTCTACAGATATTAACCTTTCTTCGCCTGTTCTCCATAGGCCTATTCCACTTGGCGAATATATCGATAGCTATTTTTCCAACGCCGACACCATCAAGAGTATAGCTTGGAAAATGCTGAAAATTCTCGACAAGCTGTATCAGCTTAAGAACAGACAAATAGAAAGTGTAGTGCTTTTTAACATGACTCGTGACACTTTCGAGATATCTGGGAATCCTGGACATTATAGTATCACTATCGCAAATCAAAAATATTATAAAGTATTCTCGACAATAGGAGAAAAAGAAAATTTATCGCGCGTCGCATATATTGTTCATTCTCTTAGGCACATCTGTGAAGGTCCTACCCCCCCTGAACTCGACAACCTTATCGTAAAATTAAGTTCATCAAAATACAGCGTCAAAGATGCATTGAGGCATCCTTTTTTCACGGGACAAATCGTAGGCATAAAAAGGCCGCTGTCACTAACACCTTTAGAAAAAGAACTCTCGAGGCTGACAAAGGAACACTTTGCTTTAGTATGCGCGAGTGGTGAGCTGACATGTTTCTTTCCCCGGACAATGGCAGCTTGTTGTAAAATATTAGGAGGAAGAGGATCTTCCACTGTATATAGCATCAATGCTTGGCGTCATGGAGCAAAAAAAACCCACGAAGTGGCGGTAAAAGCATTCAGTTATAGAAGTGGTTTCTTATACGAAAAAGCCGTCGCCGATGATGCTAGGGCTCAATGTCCCGGAGATAGTGATTCTCTGCCGTCGTTTCCTATAGACTCTTTTACATTTACTAGAAAGACGAAAGAAGACTTTCTTTTAAAGCATTTATCGGGCTTAGAGCAAGACCGTTATTTCCTTGTCTCTGATCTTGCTGCTTGCGATCTAAATACATTGTTAACAAACAATGATTTAGGCCTCCGCCATATTCATCTTATAGCAAAAGATCTATTTTCTCAGCTTGAAAAACTTTATGATGCCGGTATCATACACTACGACATAAAACCAGGAAATGTCTTGGTGTTCACAGAAAAAATAGCCGACGGAAAGAGTAGTCTTTTAGGCGTAGAGCTCTGCGACTTCGGCATATCATACAGCCCCCGCGTTCGACAAGAAGACTATTGTCTCCCGGACCCTCCCACAACAAGGCATTACCGTGCTTTTGATCTATGCGATGGGATACCGACACGCAATGTAACAGAAATCCACGACGGAAAAGAAACCTTCGTAAAAAGAAAGGTCCTCTCTCGTTCTGCCGACATGTGGAGCGTAGGAGCCACCCTTGCCGAGCTAGTTACCAAAAGTCCTATTTTTCCTGGTAGTAAAGACTCCCGACAGCTAAAAGAAATCAAAGAAGTTTTAGGTCTGCAAGATTTTTCTGACCCGAGTTCTGAAGCTGGAACGATAAAAGCGTCGTTAAGAAATCTATTCTTGAAAAAAGGCAACACCGAAATAAAAAAACTTATACGTGAGTGTAATACTGATGTTGAGAATCTTATAGATCTCATTACGAGATGCTTCGCCACAGACCCCGAAAGACGCATCACCGCAAAAGAAGCTCTTGAGCATCCTTTTATAAAAGGCCTCTGATAATAAGCTCTTTATTATATATATTTCTTGAAGGAATACCTCTTTTTATGCTATATTTCTTTAAAAATTAAAGGTTT